>NZ_JANION010000212.1:0-3515 GCF_024610815.1 Mixta sp. | reverse complement strand
GATGATTCCTATTCATAATTGATAAATTAGTTGTTGATTATTTTATTTTTTATTCTGTTTTTTTCTTAATCATAAAGATATATGAAAATAGTATGAGTGAAATCACCTTTTTACGTATCAATATTTCCGCATGTAACTGGCGGAAATAATACTTTTCTGCTTTACCTGATATTTGCGCCGAGGCATTCAGCGCGGCGCATTCTTTTTTGCAAACTTAACGCTTTTAAAAATCCTTGTTTAAAAACCAATAATGGACGGTATCTGCAATGGTAAAAAGAAGCAGGTTGACTGTGGCTCAGCGCGTATTATCGCCTGAGTCAGATGGGCGGCGCGCGCGTTTAAGCGTTCTGGCGATGGCGGTATGCCTGGGATCGATGGGCCAGGCGGGGGCTGCCAGCTATATCGAGCAGGGCACGGCGGGCAATCCAGCCAGCTGGCGCAGCAGCGAGTTCAACGCTGAATGGGGGCTGGGAGCGATTCACGCTGACGCGGCCTATGCCGCCGGCTACAGCGGCAAAGGGGTAAAACTGGGGATCTTCGATCAGCCGGTTTACGCAAAGCACCCGGAATTCTCCGGCGCGAATAAAGTGATCAACCTGGTGACCAAAGGCATCCGCGCCTATACCGATCCCTACATTCCGGTAAAAGCAGGCGATCCGTTTGAATATAACGGCACGCCGAGCGTTGATTCCGACGGCGAACTGGGATCGCATGGTACTCACGTCGGCGGCATTGCGGCAGGCAGCCGTGACGGCGGCGAAATGCACGGCGTGGCGTGGGGGGCGCAGATCGTCAGCGCGGAAAACGGCGATCCGGGCCCGGAAGACGGCATTATCCTCGGCAACGACGGCGCGGTCTATAAAGCGGGCTGGGATGCGCTGCGCGAAAGCGGCGTACGCATCATCAACAATAGCTGGGGCATCGGCATCACCGATAAATTCGCCGAGGGCGGCAGCAATCCCGCTTATCCGCACTTCACCGTAAATGACGCGCAGAAACAGTTTGACCAGATTAAGCAGATCCTCGGCACCGTACCGGGCGGCGCCTATCAGGGCGCGATTGATGCGGCGCGCAGCGGCATCGTCACCATTTTCGCCGCCGGCAATGATGACAACCTCAACAACCCGGACGCGATGGCGGGGCTGGCTTACTTTGTGCCCGATATCGCGCCGAACTGGCTCTCCGTCGCCAGCCTGCAACAGAATGCCGCCTCCGCCGACGGCACCCCTTACACTATCAGCACCTTCTCCTCCCGCTGCGGCTACACCGCCAGCTTCTGCGTCTCGGCCCCCGGCTCGCGCGTCTACAGCTCGATAATCGAAGGCACCAGCGTCGATAACCTCACCACCGGCTACGCCAAATACAGCGGCACCTCAATGGCGGCGCCGCACGTGGCGGGCAGCGTCGCGGTGCTGATGGAGCGCTTTCCTTATATGACCGGCGCGCAGGTGGCGCAGGTACTGAAAACTACCGCCACCGACATGGGCGATCCCGGCATCGACGCGCTCTACGGCTGGGGCATGATCGATCTGAGCAAGGCGATCGATGGTCCGGGCATGTTCTATACCGTCGAGGATATTCCCGAAGCGCTGCGTATACCGGACCCGGAAGGCGTCGCCTACGGCCCGACGCAGTTTGTCGCCAATATCCCCGGCATCGGCGCCGAAGTGGATAAAGGCACGCCCTATGCACGCCTCTGCAATCAGGTACAGTGCGGCTTCGACGTCTGGTCGAACGACATTTCCGGCCACGGCGGGCTGACCAAAGAGGGCACGGGCGCGCTCTGGCTCACGGGCAGCAACACCTACAGCGGCCCGACGCTGGTCAATGCCGGGCTGCTGTCGGTAAACGGCTCGCTCACCTCTGACGTCACGGTGCAGCGGCAGGGCGTGTTGGGCGGCAACGGCAGTATCGGGGCCTTACGGGTGGCGCGCGGCGGCACCGTGGCGCCGGGCAACTCGATCGGCACCCTGAACGTGGATGGCGACGTCACCTTTGATGAAGGCTCGCGCTACGCGGTAGAAGTGGCGCCGGACGGCCGCAGCGACCGCATCGCCAGCAGCCGCGCCATCACCATTAACGGCGGCGAGGTGGCGGTATCGCTGGAAAACAGCGCTAACCTGCTGAGCCAGAGCGAAGTGCAAAGCCTTGCCGGACGTCAGTACAACATCCTGACGGCGACGCAAGGCGTCAGCGGCGCCTTTACCAGCGCATTGCCGAGCTACGCCTTCCTGGGCACCACGCTGGGCTACCAGGCAAACCAGGTCTCGCTGACGGTCGGGCGCAACGACGCCACCTTCGCCAGCGTGGCGGCCTCCGATAACGAGCGCGCGGTCGCGGCGGCGGCGGAAGCGCTGGGCGCGGGCAACCCGGTCTATGAAAGCCTGCTGCTCAGCGGATCGGCGGGCGAGGCGCGTCAGGCGTTCCGTCAGCTCTCCGGCCAGGTGCATGCGGATATCGCGTCGGCGCAGGTCAACGACAGCCGTTATCTGCGCGACACGCTCAACGATCGCCTGCGTCAGGCGGAAGGGCTGGGCGGCGTCAACGATATCAAGGCGGACGAGGGCGGCGCCTGGGCGAAACTGCTGGGCGCGTGGGATCACGCTTCCGGCGACGACAGCGCCACCGGCTATCAGGCTTCGACCTGGGGCGTGCTGCTGGGGCTGGACTCCGCCTGGGCGGACGACTGGCGCATGGGCGTCGCGACCGGCTACACCCGCACCTCGCTGGATGGCGGCTACGGTTCAGACGCCGACAGCGACAACTATCATCTCGGCGTCTACGGCGGCAAAGAGTACGGTTCATTGGCGCTGCGTGCCGGCGCAGGATACACCTTGCACCGTTTCGATACCTCGCGCGCCGTGCGTTACGGCAGCCAGTCCGACCGCGCCAGCGCGCAGTACAGCGCGCGCACCGAGCAATTCTTCGCCGAAGCGGGCTACCGCATTCCGGCCGGACCGGTGAGCCTGGAGCCATTCGCCAATCTCTCTTACGTCAACTTCCAGAACAACCGCATCGCGGAGCAGGGCGGCGCAGCGGCGCTGCATGGCGACAAGCAGCATATCGACGCCACGCTCTCCACCCTGGGCCTGCGCAGTGATGTCCAATGGAACGTCACCCGTGAAACGGCGGTGGCGCTGCGCGCCGAGCTGGGCTGGCAGCATCAATACGGCGACCTCGATCGCGGCGTTGGGCTGAAGTTCAACGGCAGCGATACGCCGTTTGTGGTAAACAGCGTCTCCGCCTCGCGCGACGGGGCGGTGCTCAAAGCCAGCGCCGAGGTGGCGATCAACAGCAACGCCCGGCTGTCGCTGGGCTACAGCGGCCTGCTCTCCGGGAATTATCAGGACAACAGCGTCAACGCGGGCTTCAGCTGGAATTTCTGAAATCCGTCAACCACGGGGCCGACACGGCCCCGTTTTTTATACTTAATTCTCCGCCTGCCGTTTATTCTGCGCGAAGAAAGGGCACGATATTCGCGCCGCCGTTAAATACGCGCTGTGATAGCGATCATA
>NZ_JANION010000186.1:0-7868 GCF_024610815.1 Mixta sp. | reverse complement strand
ACGGCGCCGTTTAATTTTCCACTTGCTGCACGTTAATGCGCCGGGTTTCATCGAGCATCGCCGCTTTCGCCCGAATGCGCGCTTCCAGCTGGTCGATCATATCGTCATTATCGAGACGATCACGCTGGCGAACGCCATCTTCATAAAAGCCGCTTTTCTTGTTGCTGCCGGTCACGCCCAGCGTCGACACCAGCGCTTCGCCCGGTCCGTTCACCACGCAGCCGATGATCGAAACGTCCATCGGGGTGATAATATCTTCCAGCCGCTGCTCCAGCGCGTTAACGGTGCCGATCACGTCGAACTCCTGACGCGAGCAGGTCGGACAGGCGATAAAGTTGATGCCGCGGGTGCGGATGCGCAGCGATTTCAGGATATCGAAACCGACTTTCCCCTCTTCCACCGGATCGGCCGCCAGCGGAATGCGCAGCGTATCGCCAATGCCTTCGGAAAGCAGCAAACCGAGGCCGATCGCCGATTTTACCGCGCCGGCGCGCGCGCCGCCCGCTTCGGTGATCCCCAGATGCAGCGGCTGATCGATCTGTTTCGCCAACAGACGATAGGACTCTACCGCAAGGAAGACATCGGAGGCTTTTACGCTGACTTTGAACTGATCGAAGTTGAGTCGATCCAGATGATCGACATGGCGCATGGCGGATTCAAGCAGCGCCTGCGGCGTCGGCTCGCCATACTTTTCCTGCAGATCTTTTTCCAGCGATCCGGCGTTAACGCCGATGCGGATAGGAATATTTCTGTCACGCGCGCACTCCACCACCTGGCGGATACGCTCGTTGTTGCCGATGTTGCCGGGGTTGATGCGCAGACAGTCGACGCCATATTCCGCTACTTTCAGCGCAATGCGGTAGTCAAAATGAATATCCGCTACCAGCGGCACGTTCACCTGCTGTTTGATCAGTTTGAACGCTTCAGCGGCGTCCATGGTCGGCACCGAGACGCGAACGATATCAACGCCCACGCGCTCCAGCGCTTTGATCTGTTTAACGGTCGCTTCCACATCCGTGGTGCGGGTGTTAGTCATGGATTGCACGGCGATAGGCGCGCCGTCACCCACTGGCACCTTGCCGACGTAAATGCGCGTTGATTTGCGACGGATAATGGGTGCTTCGTTATGCATGTTGTTTCTCCATAATTGCCGCGAAGCAGCGCAAAGGGTTTACTGGGCCCCAAGCGTCAGGCGAGCAACCTGGTTGGTACGAATAAAACGACTTAAATCAACAGGCTGTCCCTGATAATGAATCTGTACAGCTGCCGGCGCGCCAATCTTCAGACGATAAGGCGCGGTGCCGGAAAGGCTGAGTTTACCACCACTGCGCTGCATTCCGCTGAACAGTTTTTTTCCTGAGGCGTCGGTCACTTCCAGCCAGCAGTCAGCATTGAAATCCAACACAACGGTATTGGCGTCGGCGGCAGGACCGCTGACGCTGGCGCTGCCGGTAGGCAGCGGCGTCGCGTTATTCTCTGTCGCCGTCGGCGCGGCGGTCACCGGCGCCTGGCTCGGCGAAACGACCGCGTTGGCGTCGTTATTGCCGGCAGAGGCCGTCGGCGCGGCGGTCACCGGCGCCGCGTTATTCGGCGCTGGCGCGCTGGCGCCTGGCGCGGCGGTATTGGCGGCCGCGCTGCTGGTGTTATTGGCGTTGTCGTTGGTCAACGGCACGCTGATGCCGTCAGACGGCGCCGCCTGGCTCTGGGCGCTGCTGTTGTCGCTGCCATTATCGGTTAACGGAATGGACTGACTGCTGTCGTCGCCTGCGCCGCCCTGATCGGAAAGCGACACCAGATCATCCTGCGCCGCCTTATGATTTTGCCACCACCAGGCGCCGGTCAGACCGACGACGACAAACACGACCAGCCAGGTAAAAATCATTAGCCAGCCGTCGCGTTTTTTACGTCGCTTGCCCAGCGAAAAGCTCTGCATCGGTTCGACTTTCGCCGCGCGTACCGGAGCCTGCTTCGCCATCATCGGCAGCAGTTCCTCTTCCGGCACATGCACCAGCCGGGCGTAAGAGCGGATATAGCCGCGTAAAAAAGTCGAAGCCAAATCGGCCGGTGATTTGTCCTCTTCAATGTCTCGCACGGTTGAAAGTTTCAGGCACAAACGCTCAGCAACATTCTGCTGCGTCAGCCCCATCTGCTCACGGGCGGCACGCAGGCGGGCGCCTGTGGAATTTGCTGCTGTTGTATCTTGAGTGGCTTCAGTATTCATTAGCTAGAAAATGCTGGTACTGTATCGATTGTGGAAAATTTTGCGCCAGTTGCCGACCGTAATCTGCTTTATCTACGGTCCGCTGTTCCAGCGCAGCGAAACGAATCTCCAACCACAGGCTCTCTGCTGTCGCAGGCGCGCTGTGATGATATACCTCTAACAAAAGCCGCGTTGATTCAGGCTTCTGCTGTTCAAGATGTCTTTCAGCTTCGGCCAGTAGCGCGTCCGCTTTTTGCCGGTCAGCCTGCAACGCTGTCAACAACGCCCGCCGTGCGGAGGCGTAGTCGCCCTGCCGCAAATAACAGTATCCGGCGCGCTCCTGACTGTCAGCGCTTGCTGCAAGCGAATTCGGCGTCGCAGCAAGAGTAAATTGTTGATGCGCCGCATCATACTGCCCTAATCCGCAAAGAAACGCACCGTAATTGTTAAGTGCATAACTATTTTTGGGCGCGGATTTCAGCGCCGACTGATAATAATGCCGCGCCATCGCCCCGTCGCCTTCCTGCTCATGCAGGCGCGCCATCGCTAACAAAACGCGATAGTCGCCGGGCGCATCCTGCAACGCCCGCTGTAAATTGCGCCGCGCTGCGGGCATATCGCCCTGCAAAAGATAGATAAGCCCCAACTGCAAACGAATCTGTCCGCTGCCGCTGGCCTGGCGTTGACTGCTACAGCCCGCCAGCGCCAACGCGGCCACCAGCATCAGCCATCGTAATCCTTTACGCATGCTGCCTCCATGTGTGATGAAGTCTGGTATGTTACGCCAAACTCAGCAAGGCAGGCAGCACGTTACGCCCGAAAAAAGGTTTTCTTCTCCAGTTTCAGAGCGCTTTCACAGATATTTGTTCACCCGCCATTTTTTTGCGCAGCGTACGCTTGGTGCGGTCAATAACGTCGCCCGCCAGCTGGCCGCAGGCGGCGTCGATATCATCGCCACGCGTTTTACGCACGATGGTGGTGAAACCATAGCTCATCAGCACCTTGGCAAAGCGATCGACGCGGCTGTTAGAGCTGCGGCCGTAAGGCGCGCCCGGGAAGGGGTTCCACGGAATCAGGTTAATTTTGCACGGCGTATCTTTCAGCAGCTCGGCCAGCTGGTGCGCATCGTCGGTGCTGTCGTTAATGTGATCCAGCATCACATATTCAATCGTCACGCGCCCCTGATTGGCATTGGATTTTTCCAGGTAACGGCGCACCGATTCCAGGAAGGTCGCGATATTGTACTTTTTGTTGATCGGCACGATTTCGTCGCGAATGGTGTCGTTCGGCGCATGCAGGGAGATCGCCAGCGCCACGTCGATCATATCGCCCAGCTTATCCAGCGCAGGCACGACGCCTGAGGTCGACAGGGTGACGCGGCGTTTGGAGAGGCCGAAACCGAAATCGTCCAGCATGATTTCCATCGCCGGCACAACGTTGTTCAGATTGAGCAGCGGTTCGCCCATGCCCATCATCACCACGTTAGTGATAGGACGCTGGCCGGTCACTTTGGCGGCGCCGATGATTTTCGCTGCGCGCCACACCTGACCAATAATCTCGGATACGCGCAGGTTACGGTTAAAGCCCTGCTGTGCGGTGGAGCAGAATTTACACTCAAGGGCGCAGCCGACCTGTGAAGAAACGCACAGCGTAGCGCGGTCGTCTTCAGGGATGTAAACCGTTTCTACCAGCTGGTCACCCACGCGGATCGCCCATTTAATGGTGCCATCTGCGGAGCGTTTCTCTTCCGCCACTTCCGGTGCGCGGATTTCGGTTAACTGCTTGAGTTTGTTGCGCAGCACCTTATTGATGTCGGTCATCTCATCGAAATCATCACTGCAGTAGTGATAGATCCATTTCATAACCTGATCGGCGCGGAAAGGCTTTTCACCCAGAGAGATAAAGAACTCGCGCATCTGCTGACGGTTCAGGTCCAGCAAATTGATTTTTTCACTTTTTGGGGAGACAACAGCGGGAGATGCGGACGACGGCGTCACAATGTGTTCGGACATAATGTTCTCTGGCCTCGTTATTACACGTTATGGCCCTGGTTAGGGATAGAAAAAGAAGCGCCCTCGCTGAGTAAAACTCATGAGGGCGCATTATTGTACAAATAACTGTAGCGCGATGCTATTGCGCGACCGGCCAGGGTGACAATTAATTTGTAACTGTCATTGTGCGGTCAGGCGAGCCGTTGATTAACGGGTACGCGGGCAGATTTCGTTTTCGCCGAAGAAAAACGCGATTTCACGCGCGGCAGACTCCAGAGAGTCAGAACCGTGAGTGGCGTTCTCGGTGAAGCTATCAGCGTAGTCAGCACGCAGCGTGCCAGCCAGCGCGTTAGCCGGATTGGTCGCGCCCATCAGATCGCGGTGACGCTGAACGGCGTTTTCGCCTTCCAGTACGGAAACAACGATCGGACCGGAGGTCATGAATTCAACCAGACCGTCAAAGAACGGTTTGCCTTTATGCTCAGCATAGAAGCCTTCAGCCTGCTCTTTGGTCAGGTGCAGCATTTTTGCAGCAACGATTTTAAAACCAGCGGCTTCGAAACGGTTATAAATGGCGCCAATTACGTTTTTTGCCACCGCGTTCGGTTTTACGATGGAAAAGGTACGTTCTACTGTCATGTTGACCTCTGTCTTAACTTCCAGGTTAAGCCGGTTGTGAATTAATTGATACCGGCCTGTGAAAACGGCGCCGATTATAGGGGCGCAAAGCCGGCTTGCCTATCTAAGTTTCAGCGATTTATTGAAAAAGTATGATCCTTCTCGCGTAGCTGCTTCATTAATGCGCATTCCAACCCTATCCTGGTTTACTCCACGGTGAAAGTGGCTGCGGCGACCTGGCCGGCGGCATCCAGCACGCTGAGCTGATAACGACCGGCGCGTGTAAACACCAGCCGCTGCGTAACGCCGCCATCGGCGCCGCTCAGCACTTCGCCGTTGAGAAACCACCATCGCCCTTCTCCTTCGCCGCCCTGCGCCGCGACGCTGAGCGATAATTCAGATTTTCCCGGCAGACGATGCAGGATTTGACCGTCGCGCACGCCGGTCAGCAGCAATGGCAGCGCGCTGCTTTCCGCCTTCGGCGGACAGCTGGCTGAAACGGGCGGCAACCGCTGCGCGCGTCGTTCGCCAGGCAACAGCCAGGGCTCCAGCGGCACCGGCCAGAGGACAATCTTCTGTGCTCTGGCGCCGCTGCAATCCGCTGCCACCCGCTCCCCTTGCCCATTCAGCCAGACGGTTTGTTGCAACCCAAACGTCCCTTCCTGCCCGGCGGCGAGCAGCGTGGGCGGCGCAGTGTCGTTTAATACCCAGCTCTGACGTCGCTGACGGCAGTTGCCGTCGCCCGCAGGCAGCGGCTGACCGCCCGGCCAGCACAACGCCTGAACGCTGATGCTCGCCGGACGCGGATCGGCGGGCAAAAAACGGCCGCGTAACTGCGGCGACGTCATCAGCAGATGGTGCAGCTGATTCAGCACCGGAACGGCGCTCGCCACGCCATACTGACCGGCGACCGGCGTGCCATCGGGACGCCCGACCCACACCCCGATCAGATAACGCGCATTGATGCCGATAGCCCAGGCGTCGCGGTAGCCATAGCTGGTGCCGGTTTTCAACGCCAGCGGCGCGATGGTGGGTAGCGCGTCGTCCGGCTGCGGCTGCGCCTCGCCCGCCAACATGCGTCGCACCATCCAGGCCGCGCCGGGCGACAGCAGCGGCCGCTCTACCAGCGGGTCCTGCGTCAATAACCGCAGTTGCCCCGCCTCCCCATGTCGGGCAAAGGCGCTATAGGCCGCCACGATCTCATCCATGCGTGCGCCGGTGCCGCCAAGGATCAGCGACAGGTTAGGCTCCGCCGTGGCGGGAAAGCGGAGAGTTAAGCCGACATTGCGCAGCGCCGCGGTCATGCGCTTCGGACCATACGCCTCCAGCAGCTGCACCGCCGGCAGATTTAGCGAGCGCGATAACGCCTCGCTGGCGCTGACCGGCCCATGAAATCCTGTGTCGAAGTTGCCGGGACGATAATTGCCGAAACGGCGCGGCACATCCTGCAGCAGCGATTCCCCAGCGATCAGGCCGTCATCCAGCGCCAGCCCATACAAAAAAGGTTTCAGCACCGATCCGGGGGATCGTACGCTACTGACCATATCGACATGACCAAAGCGGCTGTCGTCGTCCAGATCGACCGATCCCATCCAGGCGCGCACCTGCATCGTTGTATGATCGACTACCAGCACCGCCATAGAAGTGCGCAGCGGCAAGGATCCTTTCCAGCCCTGCGCCAGCGCTTCAATCTGACGCTGAAGCGAGGCGTTGATAGTGGTGGTGATTTTGGCCTGCCCGGAGAGCGCCAATACGCGACGCGCCAGCAGCGGCGCCAGCTGCGGCATCTGACGCGGCGCCAGCCAAACCGGCTCCTGCATAATTTCCTGAACGGCGGTTTGCGGCCAGACGCCATAGGCCGCCAGGCGCAGCAGCACTTTATCGCGCGCCGCGCGCGCACGCTCAGGCCAGCGGTCCGGTCGCAGGCGGCTCGGCGCCTGCGGCAATACCGCCAGCAGCGCCGCCTCGCCGTGCGTCAGGGCTGACGGCGGCTTGCCCAGCCAACTCCAGCTGGCCGCGCCGATGCCTTCCAGCGTTCCGCCAAAAGGCGCGCGGTTCAGATAGAGCGTCAGAATCTCCCTTTTCGAGAGATGCCATTCCAGCTGTATCGCGCGCCAGGCCTGATGCAGTTTGCCACCAAATGTGCGCGGCTGCGGATCGATAAGCCGCGCGACCTGCATAGTAATGGTGCTGCCGCCGGAAACGATCTCGCCGCCGCGCAGATCCTGCCAGGCGGCGCGCAGGATAGCCAGCGGATTGATGCCCGGATGGTGCCAGAACCAGCGATCTTCGTAGGTCAGCAGCGCCTGTAAATACCAGGGAGAGACCTCTTCCGGCGTAACCGGATAGCGCCAGATGCCGTTTTTATCGGCGAAGCGCCACAGCGGCGTGCCATCTTCCGCCACCACCACGCGGGCAGGCGCCACCTGTTGCAGCGGCAGAGGGAATAAGCGATCCGCCAGCCACAGCAGAGTGGCCAGCAGGCATAAACTGCAAAGTATGATTTTTACGGGGCGCAAAACGATTTTCATAAAAATAGCGCCCGGCATTAGCCGGGCACCCGCTTAGCGAATGGTCAAACGCGGCGGCGTCGCGCCAGTCGCGCGCCACTGCGGCACATACATCGACTCCACCTGCGGTGCCGGCACCTGATAGCTGCCCGGCGTTACCGCACGTGCCAGATAGAGCAGTTCGACCGGACGATAGCCATCGACATTCACCGCGGCGACGAAGCGATCGTCACGGAACTCCATATGTTTGATGTCGGCCTGCTGCATATCATTCATCAACTCCTGCACGTCAGCGGCGCTTTCGCCAAGGCTGGCGCTGCTGCTGGCGAGATTCTGGTTTTCCAGCTCCAGCCCGGCGGGCAGCAGATCGGTGACCAGCGCGTCCGGCACGCGATCTTTTGCCGTGACGGTAAGATGCACTAATACCAGCTGTCCCCATTCCAGCGATGCCAGCGACAGCGGTTGGCGTTTGAGATCGAGATACTCTCGACGCGCGGCAAGATTGCGGCTAACCACGCCCGGCGGCGTTTGCGCATAGCCGACGACATC
>NZ_JANION010000181.1:0-16915 GCF_024610815.1 Mixta sp. | reverse complement strand
CGGGTTGAATATGTTACTGATGAAGGCAAACAGTCTCTTTACTGGAATATTCCCATCGCCAATACCACTGTCGTTATGCTGGGAACGGGCACGTCCGTTACGCAGGCTGCGATGCGTGAATTCGCTCGCGCTGGCGTGATGGTGGGTTTTTGCGGCGGGGGCGGGACACCGCTTTATGCCGGTAATGAAATCGACTTTTCCTGGCTCTCTCCACAGAGCGAATATCGTCCGACGAACTGGCTTCAGCTGTGGGTAAATTTCTGGTTTGATAATGAAAAACGCCTCGCGGCGGCAAAAAATTTTCAGTGCATCCGTATTGAAAAAATCCAGCAGCACTGGCTGGGCGCCAGGATGCAGCGGTACTCTTACATAGCGCAACGGATAGCTAAAATACTCATCTCACCTGATTCCGTTCTCAGTTTCTGGACCGGTATCATGTCGGTGCCGCAGGATATCGGTTATCTTGCATACGACTTTTTAGACACTGACTCACGATATATACGAGAAACTGAACGCATCAGGATGGTGAAGGCAATTCGCTATGGTATTTTGAAAAATCACAAATTCATTAAAACCATTGAAATAGTATTTGATGCATTCAATAAATATATTTCTGCGGAAAAGTAAAACGCTATTTATGGCAAAATTGCGTTTTCTGTCGCAGGCAGGACCACAACGAATACACTGATTTCTGGACGCATCGCGCAAACTTTTTCACAGCATGGAGGCTTTCTTGTCGGTTTACGTGGCGGTGCTATCGGTAATACATTACTGGCAGGAGGAATGGCGGAGCGCAGCATCTATATCTCTCAACGGCTAAGAAGCTACGTGCCTGAAGTCTATAATGCTTTACAGCCCTGCAACCTTTTGTGGAAGCGCTGCATGTTAAATGGACTAACGGAGCACCAGCTTTTAACCAAATCATTGATGCGGTAGGCCATGAACTCAAAAAGCGATGATGGAAAATACGGAGCAGTAATGCGCACGCTCTTGGGCTACACGGGCTCGTTAATTGGTGGCTTGTCGCTATTCTTATGCACATACTGGTTTTTTCATTTTGAAACCTGGACAGAAAGAGGCGTATATATCGGCTTAACGCTATTTATCATATACATTCTGATTAAACTGGTGCCCAAAAATATCGTTAAAACGAAACCATTTGCTGGCGAGCCTTGTCAACCATCAACTTCTACTTACCTGTGATTATCTGTGGCCACTCTCGATAGGGTAGCTATTCGCAGGGACAATACCCTTTACCATCGCACCAGCAATTTAAAACCCCCACATCCCCTCCAATAAAAAAGGCCTGAGCATAAACACTCAGGCCTTGCGTGCCGCGCCGTTGAACATCCGGTCTCCCACCTTCCTTCGCAGCGCGGCGTGTTGCTGCTTCGTCTTTTTTATTGGCTGTCAGGCGGCTTCGATTTTACGAATCTCGGTCTGCTCCTGCTTTACCGGCTGGGTCGCCAGCGCATCCGGCTCAAACTCATCCACGTTAATCGAACGCAGGCGGCTCACTTCGGCGCGTTTCAGCACCTCTGCTTCCTGCGCGTTAATCCAGCCTTCCTGTAGCGCGCGCTGCGCCAGCTCGTCAAGACGGGTAAAGGACAGATGCGTTTTCAACTGCTTGTTGAGACGATCGTGAATCACTTCCGCCGCCATTACATCGTGCAGCGCAGCCTCCAGCTGTCCGGCCGGGTTATGCTCGCTCGGCGTCAGGTATTGACCGCGACCCAGACGGGAACGGGTGGCGGAGGGCGTTTGCAGCAGCTTTGCCAGCTGATGATCCAGACGGTCCGACGGCGCGCGGCAGTGGCGGCCCGTAGGGAAAATCACCAGGCGCAGCGTTGCCGCGATGGCCGCGTTCGGGAAGTTGCGCAGCAGATCGTCAATGGCGTCTTCCGCCTGATTCAGCGCATCCTGCACGCCCCAATGCAGCAGCGGCAGATCCGCCGCCTGACGGCCTTCGTCGTCATAGCGCTTCAGCGCCGCCGAAGCGAGATAGAGCTGACTCAGGATATCGCCCAGACGAGCCGAAATGCGTTCGCGGCGTTTCAGGCTGCCGCCCAGCACCGACATCGAAACGTCCGACAGCAGCGCCAGGTTAGCACTAATGCGGTTAAGGTGCTGGTAGTAGCGGCGCGTGGCGTCGCGCGTCGGTGAGGCGCTGGTGTAGCCGCCGGTAATGCCGAGCCACAGGCTGCGCACCACGTTGCTGCCGACGTGACCGACATGGCTGAACAACGCGCGGTCGAAAGCGGGCAGGTCGTTGCGTTCGGCGGCGGCCATCTCCTGCAACACATAAGGATGGCAGCGGATCGCGCCCTGGCCGAAGATGATCATGCTGCGCGTCAGGATGTTCGCGCCTTCGACGGTAATGGCGATCGGCGCGCCCTGATAAGCGCGGGCGAGAAAGTTGCTCTTGCCGAGCATAATCCCTTTACCGCCCGCGATATCCATCGCATCGATAATGGCGCGCTGGCCGCGATGGGTGCAGTGATATTTCACAATCGCCGACAGCACCGCCGGTTTTTCGCCGAGCATAATACCGGCGGTGATCAGCGTTGCGGCGGCGTCCATCACGTAAGCGTTACCCGCGATGCGCGCCAGCGGCTCCTCGATCCCTTCCATCTTGCCGATAGAGACTTTGAACTGGCGACGAATACGCGCATAGGCGCCGGTGGCCAGCGCCAGGCTTTTCACGCTGCCGGTGGAGTTAGAGGGCAGGGTGATGCCGCGTCCGACCGACAGGCATTCAACCAGCATCCGCCAGCCCTGACCCGCCATTTTCGGGCCGCCGATAATGTAGTCAATCGGCACGAAGATATCTTTGCCGCGCGTCGGACCGTTCTGGAACGGCACGTTGAGCGGGAAGTGGCGCTTGCCGATCTCCACGCCCGGCGTATGGGTCGGGATCAGGGCACAGGTGATGCCCAGCTCTTCGGTATCGCCCAGCAGATGTTCGGGATCGTAAAGCTTAAACGCCAGGCCGAGTACGGTAGCGATTGGCGCCAGAGTAATGTAGCGCTTGTTCCAGGTCAGGCGCATGCCCAGCACCTGCTGGCCCTGCCATTCGCCCATGCAGACCACGCCGGTATCTGGAATGGCGCCCGCATCGGAGCCCGCTTCCGGGCTGGTCAGCGCAAAACAGGGAATTTCTTCGCCGCGCGCCAGACGCGGCAGATAGTGATCCTTCTGCTCATCGGTGCCGTAATGTTGCAGCAGCTCGCCGGGACCGAGTGAGTTAGGCACGCCGACGGTGATCGCCAGAATGCCGGAGACGCCCGCCAGCTTTTGCAGCACGCGCGCCTGGGCGTAGGCGGAGAACGCCAGCCCGCCATACTCTTTCTTAATGATCATCGCGAAGAAACGGTGCTCTTTCAGATAAGCCCACAGCTCCGGCGGCAGATCGGCCATCTCGTGCGTGATCTGGAAATCGTTCGCCATACGGCACGCTTCTTCTACCGGGCCGTCGAGAAACGCCTGCTCCTCGGGGGTCAGGCGCGGCTGCGGGTAGTTATGCAACTTTTGCCAGTCGGGATTGCCGCGAAACAGATCGCCTTCCCACCAGGTCGTGCCAGCGTCGATCGCCTCCTTCTCGGTGCGTGACATCGGCGGCATCACGTTGCGGAAAGTGCGTAGCATCGGGGCGGAAAACAGGGAGCGGCGCAGCGACGTCAGATTTAACGGCAGCAGAATCAGCGCCAGCGGCAGCAGCATCCAGGGCGTCCAGAGATCGAACAGCGCCATCGCCGCCGTCCACAGCAGCAGAATGACGCTGCTGAGGCGAAGCGAAACGCGATGCCAGAAAAGCGCGCCGATTAACGCCAGCGTCGCAAGAACAGAAAGAACCATCATAATGAACCGCTCCGTATGAAGTAAGAGGTCTGACCTGTTGGTCTGAGTACAGATTTAGAGCAGTTAAGGTTGTTTAGCAATTGCATAACATAATAATTACAACCTGGCTCACACTCCGGCCGCATGATTGGTCAAATCGCTCACTTCACAGCGCAACGCTTTGCGGCCTGTTGCCATTCCGGTAAACTTGCGCTGACTCTTTCTCATCCAAAGGACATCCCTATGTACCAGGATATTATTCGTTCAGAACTTAACGAAGCAGCGGATACGCTAAATAAATTCCTGAGCGAAGATGCGAATATTCACGCGATCCAGCGTGCTGCGGTGTTGCTTGCCGACAGCTTCAAGGCAGGCGGCAAAGTGCTTTCCTGCGGTAACGGCGGCTCTCACTGCGACGCGATGCACTTCGCCGAAGAACTGACCGGACGCTATCGCGAAAACCGTCCCGGCTATCCGGCCATCGCTATCTCCGACGTCAGCCATCTCTCCTGCGTCAGCAACGATTTCGGCTACGACTACGTTTTCTCGCGCTACGTTGAGGCGGTCGGGCGTACGGGCGACGTGCTGCTGGGCATCTCCACCTCCGGCAACTCGGCGAATATTATTAAGGCGATTGAAGCCGCGCGCGCGCAGGGGATGAGAGTGATCACGCTGACCGGCAAAGACGGCGGCAAAATGGCGGGCAGCGCCGATATCGAAATCCGCGTACCCCATTTCGGCTATGCCGACCGCATTCAGGAAATTCATATCAAAGTGATCCATATCCTGATGCTGCTGATCGAAAAAGAGATGGAGAAAAAGTAACCGCCTTCTGGTCGATTACGCCGCCGCGTCATCCCCGACGCGGCGTTTCTGCGGCTCTGCCCGCACTTTCCCTGGCGCTTTTATCTTTCCTTTGCTGAAAATAGCGGTTGCGTTCCCGCTGTCCGCCGCTGTCTGATTGGTTATAATCGTCGCTAAACCGTGCCGGAGGCCCCGACTATGTGTGAATTGCTCGGAATGAGCGCCAACGTTCCAACTGATATCTGTTTCAGCTTCACCGGCCTGGTACAGCGCGGCGGCGGCACCGGGCCGCATAAAGATGGCTGGGGCATCACCTTTTATGAGAATAAAGGTTGTCGCACCTTTAAAGATCCGCAGCCCAGCTATAACTCGCCGATTGCGCGACTGGTGCAGGAGTACCCGATCAAATCCTGTTCGGTGGTGGCGCATATTCGCCAGGCGAATCGCGGTCAGGTGTCGCTGGAAAATACCCATCCTTTTACCCGCGAGCTGTGGGGACGCCACTGGACCTACGCCCATAACGGCCAGCTCAGGGGCTATCGTCAGCTGGAAACCGGCAATTTTCGGCCAGTAGGCGAGACCGACAGCGAAAAGGCGTTCTGCTGGCTGCTGCATAAGCTGGCGACGCGCTATCCGCGCACGCCCGGCAACTGGACGGCGGTGTTCCGCTATATCGCCGAGCTGGCAGGGGAGCTGCGTCAGAAGGGGGTGTTTAACATGCTGCTGTCGGATGGCCGCTATCTGATGGCCTACTGCTCGACCAACCTGTTCTGGATCACGCGCCGCGCGCCCTTCGGCAAAGCGAAGCTGCTGGATCAGGATGTGGAGATAGACTTTCAGAAGCAGACCACGCCAAACGACGTGGTCACGGTGATTGCCACTCAGCCGCTAACCGGCAATGAAACCTGGCACCGTATCGCGCCAGGCGAGTGGCAACTATTTTGCCTTGGAGAGCGCCAGGAATGACGCGGAGGCGGCAGGGGTGCCGCTGACCGGCGCGCCGTTCAGCACATACCTGCCGTTATTGACAGCTACCGTCGGCGGCTGGCGATGTTCGACAAAGTAAGCGTAGCCCGGCTGCAACTCTTTCCAGAAGCTGGCGTAATAAGAGTTGCGGTGACGCTGCATATTGCTTTCAGTCATGCGGAACGGGTAGATGCTCACTGCCACTTCCGGCTGGCCGTTGCGCAGCGCGGCGTTCACATAGCTGAAAATCTCATCCATATAGGCGTTGGTCATGGCGTAACAGCCGATTGAGACGCAGGCGCCGTGGATCATCAAATATTTGCCGTCATAGCCCTGCTGACGATCGTACTGGTTAGGAAAACCGATATTGATCGCGCGGTAAAAACGGCTGTCCGGCTTCAGCTGATTGAGCCTGACACTATAGAAACCTTCCGGGCTTTTGAAGTCGCCCTGACGGCGCTTCGGCCCCAGTCCGCCGGAAAAGTTACAGATGCGATAGCTGTCGAGCAGGCGGAATTCGTTGCCGATCTTGCCGTAAAGTTCCAGCGTGCGCTCTTCTTTGAAAATCTGAATATAAACCGGCGTACCTAATAACTGCTTCTTTAACTCTTTGCTGACCGGCGCCAGTGGTTGCACTGGGTCCGGCGCGCTTGCCATGCTGAGGGCCGGCAAAAGAATCATCGCAAACAACAGTGCGATTTTGCCCATTCTTTTTCCCTTGTAATGAGGGGGTTAAACTGCAACGCCCAACGGCGTCTGTGACTTGCATAATCGGAACATTCCGCTATCGCTGCGCAACATTATCACTGTCTGTTTTTTTATCAAGATGCCGGTTAATAAATAGCTGTTATTTCGTTGCCAGCCAGCGTAGCGGCAGGCGTCGCGCCGCAATATTCATTACACTGTGCCATTGAATCCCTTTGGGTTGGCTGTATACTTATCCAGTGTCAGCGGAGGGGGTATGCGCAAAATCATTCATGTCGATATGGACTGCTTTTACGCAGCGGTGGAGATGCGTGATAACCCCAGCCTGCGCGATATTCCTCTCGCTATCGGCGGCAGCCGCACCCAACGCGGCGTGATCAGCACCGCCAACTATCCCGCGCGTAAATATGGCGTACGCAGCGCGATGTCCACGGCGATGGCGCTAAAGCTCTGTCCACATCTGACGCTGCTGCCGGGGCGCTTCGACGCGTATAAAGAAGCCTCCGCCCATATCCGGGAGATCTTTTCGCGCTATACCGCACGTATCGAGCCGCTGTCGCTGGACGAGGCATACCTGGACGTTACCGACAGCCCGCACTGCCACGGCTCGGCGACGCTGATGGCGCGTGAAATCCGCCAGATCATCGCCGATGAGCTGAACCTTACCGCGTCGGCGGGCGTCGCGCCGATCAAGTTTCTCGCCAAAATCGCCTCGGATCTGAATAAGCCGAACGGCCAGTACGTGATCACGCCGGAGGAGATGCCGCAGTTTTTGCTAACGCTGCCGCTGGCGAAAATTCCGGGCGTCGGCAAAGTGACGGCAAAGAAGCTGGAGGATTTAGGGCTGCGCACCTGCGCCGACGTGCAGAACAGCGATCTGGCGATGCTGCTGAAGCGCTTTGGCAAGTTTGGCCGCGTTATCTGGGAGCGCAGCCACGGTATTGACGAACGGGAAGTGATCGCCGATCGCGAGCGCAAGTCGCTTGGCGTGGAGCGCACGCTGTCGGAGGATATTCACCACTGGGAGCAGTGCCTGGAGATTATCGATTTTCTCTATGACGAGCTGGAGCGGCGCCTGACTAAAATCAAGCCGGATCGCCATATTGCGCGGCAGGGCGTAAAGCTGAAGTTTAGCGATTTTCAGCAGACCACCCAGGAGCATGTCTGGCCGATCCTGAATAAGGAAGACCTGATCGCGGTGGCGAAAAAGACCTGGGATGAGCGGCGCGGCGGTCGCGGCGTCCGGCTGGTCGGGCTGCACGTCACGCTGTTGCATCCGCAGCTGGAAAGGCAGCTGGTGCTGGGGCTGTAGTTTTCCCGCTGGCGGGCGCAGTGGGGCAGGTGGACTTGCACGCCGTTGGCGTTGGCTTTTATCTGCCCTGGCGGTTTGCTGCTTCGCGCCGCGCAGCTGTTCGCCATCAGAACATCGCAGAGGCGGCCGGAAGCATTACAAATAAACCGGCCCTGCGGCCGGTTTTCTGCATCACTTTTTCCCGTACTTTGCCTCCAGCGTGGCGAACCAGGGGGCGACAAAATCATTGCTTTCGCCCCAGCCGGGAAGAATTTTATTCAGCGTCGCCACGTTTACCGCGCTCTGCTGGCCGTTTAGCGCCGCCTGGTCAATCGCTGAGGCTTTAAACTGATAGCTGGCGGGCGTGGGTTCGCCAGCGATCTTCTGCGCCAGCAGACGCATATTCACCGCGCCGATCAGCTTGCTGTCTACCGCCACCGTCTGTTTCCACGGGCTGCCAGGCTGACGCATCAGCTGTAGATCCTGATTGGAAACATCGATGCTGTAGAGCTTAATTTCGGTACGGCCATTCTCCTGTAGCGCTTTGTAAGCGCCCTGGCTGAAGGCGTCCCACGCGCCCCAGATGGCATCGATCTGGCCTTTTGGATATTTCGCCAGTATCGCGCCGATTTTATTGGCGGTGTCGCCCTGCACGTCGGAAGAGACGGCGCCGATCGACTCCAGCTGACGAATGCCGGGATTTTCCTTCAGCAGCTTTTCATAAACCACCTGTCGGCGCTCCATCGGCGGAAAGCCCGCTACCCATAGCTTGACGATATTGGCCTTGCCGTTGAAATCTTTGATCAACTGACCCAGCGACAGCGCCGCCAGCGAGGCGTCGTCCTGCGCGCTTACCGTCACGCCGGGAATAGCGGCGTCAACCGGGGTATCGAAAACCGCCACCTTGATGCCAGCGTCGGCGATGCGCTTCACCAGCGCGGTGGCGTAGGGCGCTTTGCCGTGCGACAGCAGAATGCCGTCATATTTCTGGCCGATGGCCTGATTGACGAAATCCTGGAAGCGCGCGTCGTCGCCGTTGCTGAGGAAAGTGCTGACCTTAAAGCCGAGCTTACGTCCCTGCTGAATCGCCCCGGCGACGAACTGGGTCGTGTTGTCGTCGGAGCCGAGGTTGCGGATCACCGCAATGCGGATGGGGCCGTCATGGTCGGCGATGGCCGTCGGCACCGGAGCGGGCGTGGCGGCGAACGTCGGCGCCACGCTCAGCAGGCCGACGGCGATCAAAGAGAGTGCGAAAGATTTCATCATTATTTACCCTGTCAAAAGCGCCTTAGCGGCGCGGGAAGTAGGTCATCGCCAGCGCCAACGCCAGCACCAGCCCTTTAATAATGTCCATGGCGTAATAGGGCACCGACAGCATCACCAGCCCGTTTTGCAGCACGCCGAGGATCACCGCGCCTAACAGCGTGCCGAGCGCGTTGGGTTTGCCCGCGCCCGCCAGCGAGAAGCCGATCCAGGCGGCCGCCACGGCATCCATCAGATAGCCGCCGCCCGCGTTGACCTGCGAAGAGCCGATGCGCGACGCCAGCAGAATGCCGCCCAGCCCGGCCAGCAGCGACGCCAGCACGTAGGCCAGCACGCGGTAGCGCACGGTGCGGATGCCGGAGAGACGCGCCGCTTCGGCGTTGCCGCCCAGCGCGTACATGCGGCGGCCATGCTTGGTCAGCGACAGCGCCAGCTGCGCCGCCAGCGTCACCGCCAGCATAATAATCACGATGGTCGGCACCTGGCCGAGCAGGCCGAATGCGGCGGGGATCGCGCCTTCCGCCATATCGCCGCTCGGCAGCACCATATTCTCGGTAATCGAGCCGCCGTAGCTGTACGTCATCGCCACGCCCTGCACCACAAACAGCGTCGCCAGCGTCGCCAGCATGTCAGGAATGCGCAGCACCACGATCAGCAGGCTGTTAAACAGCCCCACCAGCGTACAGAGCAGCAGTGTCACCACGATCGCCTCAGTCGTGCTGAAGCCGTACCAGATGAACAGCGAAATCACCAGCGCGTTCGCCAGCGAGGCGGTGGAGCCGACCGAGAGGTCGAAGCCGCCCACCGTCAGCGAGATCGACACGCCGACGGCGATCACCGTTACGATGGCGATAGATCGCAGAATGTTGATGATATTGTTCGGGTCGAGAAAGCTGTCTGAGGCGAGGCCGAAGGCGGCGATCAGCAGGATCACCGTCAGCACCATTCCCCACTTATACAAAAATTCAAACAGCTGGTGGCGCAGCGACGGACGCGGCGTCAGGGTCAGATCTTTGCTGCTCACGCAGGGGTTCCTCCGGTGGAATAAAGTAACAGGGTCTCTTCATCAGTGGCGCTGGCCTCCAGCTCGGCGACGATGCGGCCGTCCCACAGCACGCAGATGCGGTCGCACAGGCCAACCAGCTCGGAAAACTCGCCGGAGGCGTAGATAATCGCTTTGCCTTCGCGTGCCAGGCCGTCGATCAGGTTGAACAGGTCGGTTTTGGCTTTGATATCGACGCCTTTGGTCGGCTCATCGAAAATCAGCACCTTCGCGTCGTTACGCAGCCATTTGCCGATGGCGACTTTCTGCTGGTTGCCGCCTGAGAGACGGCGCAACGGCTGCTGCGGCCCGCGCGTGCGGATGCCCAGCCGCGCGATAATCTGCTGCGCCCAGCGCCACGCCTGGCGATGGCCGTAAATGCCCCAGCGGGAGAAGCTGTCGTCGGCGGTGACGCTCAGGTTCATCGCCACCGATTCATCAATAAAGATCCCCTCGCGCCGCCGCTCCTCCGGCACCAGCGCCACTCCGCGCGCGACGGCGTCGTGCGGGCTGCGCGGCCGCCAGGGCGCGCCGTGCAGGCGACCGCTGGCGACGCGGCTGCGGGTGGCGCCGAACAGCGCCTTGCACAGCTCGCTTTTGCCCGCGCCCGCCAGCCCGGCGATGCCTAATACTTCGCCCCGGCGCAGCGTCAGCGCGATATCCTGTAGCAGCCGATCGTCATGCAGCCCGCTGATTTCCAGCACCGTGTCTCCCGGCGGCAGGCTGCGGCGCGGCGGATAGATATCATCCAGCCGGTGCCCCAGCATTTTTTCGACGATCTGCTCTGCGTTCAGCGCCTGCATCGACTCGCTACTCACCAGATGCCCGTCGCGCAGCACCGTCATGCGGTCGCAGATGGTTTTCAGCTCCTGAATGCGGTGAGAGATAAACACCACGCCGATGCCGTTCTGTTGTAAGCGCCGCACCACGCGAAACAGGCGTTCGCTTTCGTGCCGATCGAGCGGCGCGGTCGGCTCGTCGAGGATCAGGAAGCGACAGTGATGGGAGAGGGCGCGCGCCAGCAGAATTTGCTGCTTCTCCGCCAGGGTGCAGCGCTCTACCAGCCGGTTGACCGGCAGCGGCGACTCCAGCTGCGCCAGCAGTTCGCGCGCCTGATGCCGCATCTCACTCCAGCGATAGCGCAGGCCCGGCTCCGACAGCCGATCCAGCATGATGTTCTCCGCCACGCTGAGCTGCGGCACCAGCGCCACGTCCACCTCCTGCTGCACCAGATGAATGCCGAGGCGCTTCGCGTCGCGCGGCGAACGCAGCGTCACCGGCTGGCCGTCGAGCAGGATCTCGCCCTGATAGTCGGCATGCGCGCCAGCCAGCACTGCCATCAGCGTTGATTTTCCCGCGCCGTTGGCGCCGGTCAGCGCATGCACCGAGCCGCCTTCCAGCTGAAAATCCACCTGGCTGAGCGCGGCGAAGCCGCTAAAGGAGAGGGAGATGTGACGCATCTCCAGGCAATTCAACGCGGCCATGCAGGGTCTCCCGAATAAATTAAACAAATGTTTTGCCACATTTTTTAATGGCGGCTACAAACTGGCAACAACCGAAAGCGCATAAGCTAACACGAAACGTTATTAGCCATCCAGACATCCAGACATATCAGGGGAAGCGGCGGTGAATCGCTGAGGCGATAGCGGAATGCGCCAGCGCTGCGGCGAAAAGGTGGTGCTTTATGCTGGGTTGACGCGGGGCGAAATGGGAATAAAAAAAGGCCAGACCGGAGTCTGACCTTTCAGCAAACGAAGCCTGTAGCCTGTTAACGCGAATTACTTCGCCGGAATCGCCTTCAGCAGTTCCGTCAGCAGCTGCCAGTAAAGGCCGACGCTACCGATATGCACCTGCTCATCCGGCGAGTGCGGGCCGGTAATGGTGGGGCCGATAGAGACCATATCCATATCCGGGTAAGGCTTCTTGAACAGGCCGCACTCCAGACCGGCGTGGATCACCTGGATGTTCGGCGTCTTATTGAACAGACGCTGATAGGTTTCACGCACCAGCGCCATGACCGGCGAGCTGGCGTCCGGCTGCCAGCCGGGATAGCTGCCTTTCACCAGGGTTTGCGCGCCAGCCAGCTCGCTCAGCGAAGTCAGCATTTCAACCACATACTCTTTACCGCTGTCGATCAATGAGCGGATCAGGCAGTTGATTTTCGCTTCCTGCTCGCTCATGGTCACCACGCCTACGTTCAGGGAGGTTTCCACCACGCCTTTCGCTACGTCGGAGTTGCGGATCACGCCGTTCGGCGTGCTGTTCAGCAGGGCGATAAAGCGGTCGCGGCTTTCAGCGGTCAGCGCCAGCGCATCGCCTGCAACCGGCTCGGTTTGCAGCGCGATGTTTTTCTCAATCATGCCCAGCTCGTTTTGCAGCGTCGCCAGGTAGCCCATCGCCGCCGATTTCAGCGCGTCGATTTTCGCCGTCGGCAGCGCAAAGGTGACGAACGCCTCGCGCGGGATGGCGTTGCGCAGCGTGCCGCCGTTGAAATCAACCAGACGCAGATCGAAATCGCGCGCGTGCGCGGCAAGGAAGCGCGCCAGCAGCTTGTTGGCATTGCCCAGGCCGAGATGGATCTCCGCGCCGGAGTGGCCGCCTTTCAGCCCCTTCAGCGTCAGACGCAGATGCTCATAACCGGCCGGCACCGCTTCGCGCTGCAACGGCAGCGTCGCGGTAAAATCGATGCCGCCGGCGCAGCCCATGTAAATCTCGCCTTCTTCTTCGGAATCGGTGTTGATCAGAATTTCCGACTGCAACCAGTTCGGCTGTAAACCGAACGCGCCGTCCATACCGGTCTCTTCCGTCATGGTCAGCAGCACTTCCAGCGGACCGTGCTGCACGCTGTCATCAGCCAGCACCGCCAGCGCCGAGGCCATACCGATGCCGTTGTCCGCGCCCAGCGTGGTGCCGCGCGCTTTAACCCACTCGCCGTCGATATAAGGCTGAATCGGGTCTTTGGCGAAGTCATGCACGGTGTCGTTATTTTTTTGCGGCACCATATCCAGGTGTGCCTGCAGCGCCACCGGCTTACGGTTTTCCATACCCGGCGTGGCCGGTTTACGGATAAGGATATTGCCGACCTGGTCGCGTTCGCACCAGAAGCCTTTCTCCTGTGACCAGGAGATAATATGCTGCGCCAGCGCTTCTTCATGGAAAGAGGGATGAGGGATGGAGCAGATTTTGGCGAAAATATCCCACAGCGGCTGGGGAGAGAGTTGAGACAATTCAGACACGACAGGTCTCCTGTGTCATCGGCGCGCGGCTGCGCTCCGTTGCAAAATTTTCGGTAATCGATCGCCGTCAGCGAATCTGACGTGATGCAGGGAGAATAACATCCTTTATTGTCCGCTGTGCAGTCAGGCGCGTTAAAATGCGGCAACCGCGCAATCCGGTGCTGGTTTTTAGCGCGTCAGATCCTTATAATGCCGCGCAACCTTTTCCCATTGCACATTTTTTAAGCCAATTCGATTGGCTGGGATTCCTTTTATGAGCGAAAAATACGTCGTCACCTGGGACATGCTGCAGATTCATGCCCGTAAACTGGCTCAGCGCCTGCTTCCTGTCGAACAGTGGAAAGGCATTATTGCGGTTAGCCGCGGTGGCCTGGTACCGGCCGCGCTGCTGGCGCGCGAACTCTCTATCCGCTACGTCGATACGGTCTGCATCTCCAGCTATGACCATGACCATCAGCGCGAAATGAACGTGCTGAAGCGCGCGGAAGGCGACGGCGAAGGCTTTATCGTGATTGACGACCTGGTGGATACCGGCGGCACCGCGCAGGCGATCCGTGAAATGTATCCGAAAGCGCGTTTCGTCACTATCTTCGCTAAGCCGGCCGGCGCGCCGCTGGTGGACGACTACGTGGTGGACATTCCGCAGAACACCTGGATCGAACAGCCGTGGGATATGGGCGTGGCCTTTATTCCGCCGATCGTCAATCGCTGATTGACCTGCATCAAAACAGCGCCCGGTTAAGCCGGGCGTTGTCGTTTCTGCGGGTCGCGCCTCTCTGATCGGTGACGTAAACTCTGGTGTCATCATCGCGCCGTGGGAAAAGGGCTACATCATGTCAGCAAAAAATCTCAGCGAAGAGCTGTTTAAACCCCGCTTCAAACATCCTGAAACTTCCTCGCTGGTGCGCCAGCGCCACCATCTGACCGCGACCCTGCACTCCACGCTGGAGGGCGAAAGCCACACCGGCTGGTATCGTATGCTGAACCGGCTGCTCTGGAGCTGGCGCGGGCTTTCGCCGCTGGAAATCGGCGAGGTACTGGCGCGCATCGCCGCCAGCCGCGCGGAGCGCACCAGCGAGGCGTGGCTGGATACGGTGATCGGCTATCGCGGCGGCAACTGGATTTACGAGTGGAGCAAACAGGCGGCGTTCTGGCAGCAGAAAGCGCAGGAGGCGGGCGATACGCCGGAGGCGGGCCAGCACTGGCTGCATGCGGTGAATCTCTACAGCCTGGCCGCCTGGCCGCACATTAAAGGCGACGAGCTGGCGGAGCAGGCGCAGATCCTGGCCAGCCGCGCCTATGAGGAGGCGACGCTGCGCCTGGACGGGGAGCTGAAAGAACTGACCTTTTCTGTTCAGGGCGGCAGCGCTATCACCGGTTTCCTGCATATGCCGCCTGGCGTCAGCGCGCCTTATCCTACGGTGCTGCTGTGCGGCAGTCTCGACAGTCTGCAAATCGATAACTATCGCCTGTTCCATGATTATCTGGCGCCGCGCGGCATCGCGATGTTGACCATCGATATGCCGTCGGTCGGCTTTTCCTCTAAATGGAAGCTGACGCAGGACACCAGCTTCCTGCATCAGCAGGTGCTGCGCGGGCTGGACACGGTGCCGTGGGTCGATCATACGCGCGTGGCGGCGCTGGGCTATCGCTTCGGCGCGAACGTAGCGGTGCGGCTGGCCTTTCTGGAGGCGCAGCGGCTGCGCGGCGTCGCCACGCTGGGGCCGATCGTGCATGCGCTGCTGGCGAATCCCGCTCAGCAGACGCATGTGCCCGATATGTATATCGACGTGCTGGCCAGTCGTCTCGGCATGGCGCACGCCACCGATGAGACGCTCAGCGCCGAGCTGAACCGCTATTCGCTGAAAACCCAGGGGCTGCTGGGCCGCCGTACGCCGACGCCGATGCTGGCGGGCTACTGGCAGAACGATCCCTGGAGCCCGGAAGAGGATGCGCGGCTGATCGTCAACTCCTCGGCCAGCGGCAAGCTGCTGCCGATCGGCTTCTCGCCGGTGCTGAATAACTTCGATCGCGCCTTGCAAACGACCTGCGACTGGCTGCTGCAACAGTTGAAGTGATAAGTTGCTATTTCGCCTCAGTTTGCTAAAACTGTTAGCTCATTTAAGGAGGTGTAAACCATGACGTTACCGAATGGACATCCCAGAAGCCGGTTAATTAAACGTTTTACCGCGCTGGGCCCCTATATCCGCGAGAACAAATGCGAAGATGGGCGTTTCTTTTTCGACTGCCTGGCCGTTTGCGTTAATGTTAAGCCTGCACCGGAAAATCGTGAATTTTGGGGATGGTGGCTGGAGTTGGACGCACAATCCGACCACTTTACCTATCAGTACTACTTTGGTCTGCACGATAAGGATGGCGAATGGAAGCCATGCGCAATCAAAGGCAAAGAGAACGAAGAAAAGCTGGAAGAGACGCTGCGTAATTTCCATGAACGACTGAAAGCTACCCTGGCCGAGCTGGAGCTGGGACTGCGACCGGCGGAAGGCGCCAGCGAGCAGCCGGTGAAACTCACCGCCTGATCGCTCGACGAACAAAAAAGGGCAGGCGAATCGCCTGCCCTTTTTTTATCCTGCAAGATGGCGAGCGACCAGCGTCCTGTTGCAGCAATCCGGGTGGATTCAGGCCGCTGACCGCGCG
Source organism: Mixta sp. (assembly GCF_024610815.1). Taxonomy (NCBI): domain Bacteria; kingdom Pseudomonadati; phylum Pseudomonadota; class Gammaproteobacteria; order Enterobacterales; family Erwiniaceae; genus Mixta; species Mixta sp. The sequence goes on along the minus strand of NZ_JANION010000181.1, from coordinate 1,113 downwards.
CCGCCGCGCATCAGAACTGGTAGGTCATGCCGATCGCCACGATATCGTCGGTGTTGCGGTTCAGCGTGTTGTTGTCATCCAGCAGGTTGATTTTATAATCAACGAAGGCTGACATGTTTTTGTTGAAGTAGTAAGTCGCGCCGACGTCAGCAAACTTGTAGTAATCCGCATCGCCCACGCCGCCTTCGATATCTTTTACTTTAGTCTGCACGTAGGCCAGAGAAGGACGCAGGCCGAAATCAAACTGATACTGCGCTACCAGCTCGAGGTTTTGCAGCTTGTTGGCGTAGCCGCTGACGCTGACATTTTCGCCGCCAACCTGCGCGGTGCCGCTGATCGGGTTCATATTGCGCGTTTCCGCCCAGGTGGCCGCCAGATAGACGCCGTTATCGTCATACTTCAGGCCGGTCGCCCAGGCTTCCGCTTTCTCGCCGCCGCCGAAGTCGCTGTTCTTCTGATCCAGCGTACGGTTGGAGGAGGAGACCGCGCCTTTGATGCTCAGGCCGTCGATGATTTTATAAGAGAGAGAGGCCGCCATGCCGTCGCCGTTAGAGACGCCGTCGCTGCGCGTAGAGCTTTCGTTTTTCCCCTGATATTGCAGAGCGAAGTCCAGGCCTTCCACCAGACCGAAGAAGTTGGTGTTGCGGTAGGTGGCGACGCCGTTGGTGCGGGTCAGCATGTAGACATCGGCGGAAGTATAGGCGGTGGCGCCGAACTCCGGCATCATATCGGTGATCGCTTCCACGTCGTAAATCAGACCGTAGTTGCGGCCGTAATCGAATGAGCCGTAGTCGCCCGCTTTAATACCGGCGAAGCCCAGACGGGTTTTGTTGCCGACGTTGGAGTCGCTTTCCGGGTTGTTGAGGTTGTACTGATATTCCCACTGGCCATAGCCGGTCAGCAGTTCGTTAATCTGGGTCTGGCCTTTGAAGCCGATACGCACGTAGGACTTGTCAGCGTTGTTGCTGGCGTTGGTTTCCGCATCGCTGATGTAGCGCATTGCTTTCAGTTTGCCGTAGAAATCCAGCTTGTTGCCGTCTTTGTTGTACACTTCGGCGGCCTGTGCGGCGGAGCTCAGAGCCAGTGCGGAGATCAGCAGTGCCAGTGCGTTCT
>NZ_JANION010000177.1:0-12220 GCF_024610815.1 Mixta sp. | reverse complement strand
CGACGCAACGCATATCCTGGACGCCACGCTGACCGCGGACGGCAACGTCTACGTCACCTGGCAGTCCGATAATGTGGATGGCAGCGGCAACGGGGTGGAAGGGATCGTGATTAACCCGGACGCGGCCTACTATTCTGAGTTTGCGGTTAATACCACGACAACAGGTGACCAAACCGCTTCTAAGGTTGTCTCACTGCCAACGGGCGGGCTGTTTGAAGTTTGGGTCTCTGCCAGCGGCGACGGTTCCGGTACGGCCATCAAAGGCCAGATGCTGGATGCCAAAGGGCAGCCGGTGGGCAGCGAATTTACCGTGAACTCCACGACAACGGGCAACCAGTTGACGCCGGTGGTGCTGGAGAACGGCAATATCGAAGTGGTCTGGACCAGTCCGGGAACGAATGGCGCTAACTACATTAAGGGCCAGCAATATAGCTATTCCTATGATAAGGAAGGAAATATTAATGGGCTGACCCCGGTGGGCGGCGAATTTAATATTAGTTCTGGCGCAGGGGCAACCGGCCAGCAGCACCCAGATGTGACCAGCCTGGATGACGGCGGTTATATCGTTGTCTGGGAGGCCCTCGTCGGTGGCGAGTATAAGATATTCGCCCGTCAGTACGACGCCGATAACTCCCCGGCGACCGGGGAAATCGTTCTGGCGTCAACCGGTTTAACCACGGGCATCCTGGGCAACAGTAACAGCTGGAGCGCTCTGCCTTCCATTGCGCAGCTCAGCAATGGTCAGATTGCGGTCACCTATGCTGTGAAGGGAACAGGCTATGACACCAGCGTAGTGATGTACGATCCTGCAACGCATGTGGTGAGTTCCAGCTCTATTGTGAACCAGACGACCAGCGGCGATCAGGCTTCTGCGACCGTATCGGCGTTGGATAACGGTAACTTTGTGGTCACCTGGGACTCCAATGACAACAGCGGGCCGGATCAGAGCGGCTACAGCGTCTGGGGACGTCTCTATGACGGAAGCGGTAAGGCGTTGTCGAATGAGTTCATCATCAATACCGACACGGCTGGCAATCAGCATCTGCCTAAAGTAGTGAGCCGCGCCGACGGCAGCTTCGTGGCGCTGTTTGTTTCGGCGACCGACGGCGATGCCGGTCCGGGCACCTACGGCATCTACGCGCAGTACTTTGACGCAGCGGGCCATAAGGTTGGGCAACAGATACAGATCAACCAGCTTAACTTCGGCGATCAGACTGAAGTTGACGCCACCTTTACCGAAGGCGGCCAGCTCTACGTCACCTGGACTGATTCTGGCGTCGGCGACGGTAGCGGTTCGGCGATCAAAGGCCGCCTGGTCGATCTGGTCGAGACCCTGGGCCTCCCTGACGACGGCACCGGCGTAACCCATATCGACTATCGGCCCGCGCAGCACTACCTCAACGGTACTGACGGCAACGATTCGCTCGATGGACGTGGCGCGATCGCTATAGATGGCAAAGGCGGTGATGACACCATCTTTATTAACAGCACCGCCTTTAGCAGCATTAACGGCGGCGACGGCAACGATACGCTGGTATGGGACTCGAATAACAATTTCGAGCTGGGCAGCGTCTCGTCGAAAATTTCCGGTATTGAAACCATTCATATGGGAAATAACGCGGCGCAGACGTTGGTTATCAGTGCCAGCGATATTCTGGAGATGACAAAAGATAATGGGGAGAGTGAACACGTACTGAAAATTACCGGCGACGACGGTGACTCAAATACCAATGGCGCACGCGATACGGTTAGCATTAATAAATCTGTCTGGACGGCTTCTTCCAGTGAAACAGAGAACGGTGTGACCTATGACGTGTATGTCCATAACGATGATGCCACCGTTAAGTTGATGATTCAGCACGGGCTGAACGTCGTGTAAAGCAGGACCCAGGCGGTGGCGTTTGCCACCGCCTCAGGGATGTAATGCTTTTTTCGCAGCTGATGCGATTTTACACTGTAAGGGAATTATGAAACGGTCCGTAATAACGCAGTTCATACAGAAAAATCGTCGGACATCTGTTACCGCTGTCCTGTTTCTTCTTCCCGCATTTAAAACAAATGCGACCGAGTTTATTGATATTTTAAGGATGACGGCAGAGCATCCTTCTATTCAGTCTGCGCTCTTATCCACCAACGCCGCCTATTTTGATATTGAACAGGCAAAGGCGGCAAATAATCTTCAGCTCAGCGCCGGATTGAGCTCAAAAACCTATTCCGGCCAGCCGGGTTATGAAAATAATCCCATCGCGCCGCATATCAGAATCAGTAAGGTGCTTTACGACCACGGGCGTACCGACGACGCCGTGCAGGGCAAAGAAGCCGCGTTTTCCATGCAGCGCGCGCAGGTGAAAGTGACGCAGGAAGCCCTGAATCAGCAGGCGCTGTCGCTGTTCACTACTGCCGTTACCAATGCCAGAGTGGTTGCGGTCCTCGATCAGGAGATCGCCGCCCTGAGCGATCTGCTGCGACGAGTGAAAACCATTGCCAGTATCGATTCCGGGCGCGCCTCAGAGATCAACCAGGTTGCTACACGCTTAAGTTCGGTGACCGCCAGCCGTGAGATGAGCAACGCCAACCAACAGCAGGCGTGGCGGCAGCTCTCTACGCTGTTGAATAGCAACATCACTCTGACCAGCAGCCTGCCGGAGCTGAAGCGCGCCGGACTGCTGCCCGATTCGCTGGATACCGCGCTGCGGGCGCTGACGGATAACCCTTCCTTTACGGTGGCGCGCTACAAGCGCGACGAGGCGCGCGCCGCGTTGCAGCTGGCGTCGAAATGGAATCGTCCGCAGTGGAGCGTGCAGCTCAGCCTCGACAGCCCGCGCAACCACGGCGAACTGGAGCCGTTTAAAGCGGCGATGCTTCAGGTAAGCAGCGACATCAATCTGTGGGACGGCGGTTCGGGCAGCGCGGCGATGAAAGGGCAGACGCAGCGCCTCGCCTCGGCGGAGCAGGATATGGATGCCACACTGCGCACGCTGCGACAGCAACTGGAACAGCTGTGGATTTCGCTGCCGCTGCGTCAGCAGCAGATCGACGCGCTGCAAAAGCAGTCCGAATCTGCGCTGAAAACGTGGAAAGCGGGTGAGATTCAATTCTTCGCCGGCCAGCGTCCGCTGACCGATCTGATCTCTTTCGCCACCGACTATTACGCCAGTCTGGCGAGCCTGGAGGAGCAAAAGGTGCAATATGCCGCCATCCAGTGGCAGATTGTCGCCGCGCTCGGAAAGCTGAGCGATCTGGCGAAAAACGTGCCTGTTCTGCCCGGCACGCCGCTGACGCCTGGGGCCATGCCGCAGAAACTGAAGGCGAAAAGCGCCATTAACCAGCTTAATCAGCATGCCATCGGAGCAGGCGGACGTGATGCGCAGGCGCACAATCAGGCGATCGATACTTTTAAAGCGGCGGCGGAAAGCAGCCGTCACGCCGCTTTTATCCCTAAGGCAGAAGCGCCTGGCCTCCTGGCGGGAGGCAGCGCGCCCGTGGCGAACGCCGCAGGCGAAAAAAGCGGACTGCGCAACAGCAAGGCGGACGTGGCGCGGCAGGATCTACGCGCATGGCCATGGAATGGACAGTAAACAGAGAAGCAGTTGATGACAATTTCAGAGATACCGCAAACCCTTACTCCGCCGCGTCCTGAGCCAGAGCTGGAAAACGCGGCGGCGCCAGAGACATCGGACGAGAGCCTGCCGATGGCGTTGCAAAATGCGCTGCGGCTGTTTGACGTGCGCTTAACGCTCAGCGAAATCTGCGATGGCATGCCGCGTTGCCCGGACAGCGGCCAGCCGGAGAAACAAAAGCGCTGGGCGACGCAAGTATTGCAGCGGCGCAGCATGACCGCCGTCTGGCGCAGCCTGGCGTTAACGGATGTGAAATCCTTTCTGCTGCCCGCCGTGATCCGTTTTCAGGAAAGCTACGCGGTGCTGACCCATTATGACGAACAGCAGTGCCGCCTGATTCTGCCGCTGCTGGGCAGTCAGCCGGTCGCGATCGATACGCAGGAGCTGCTGCGCCATTATGAGGGCGAGCTGCTGCTGCTGCGGCCAAAAGCGCATATGGATCATCGCGCCGAGGATCTGGTGCAGTTGTCCGGCGAACACTGGTTCTGGCACACCATCTGGCGCTTTAAGCGCTATATCTTCGAGGCGGCGGTGCTGTCGGTGGTGATCAACGTTCTGGTGCTGGCGATGGCTATTTTCACCATGACGGTCTACAACCGCGTGCTGCCGAACCAGACCTACGTGACCTTATGGACCATGGCGATCGGCGTAACGCTGGCGCTATTTTTTGAACTCTGCGCGCGGCTTGCCCGCGCCTGGGTGACCGATCGCGCCGGTAAAAAAATCGACCTGCTGCTGGGCGCGCAGATCTTCCGTCATGTTTTACAGGGCAAGATGGAAAACCGCGCCCAGTCCAGCGGCGCGTTCGGCAACGTGATGCAGAGTTTCGAAACCGTGCGCGAGCTGACCACCTCCGCCGCGCTGACGACAGTGGCCGATCTGCCGTTCGTGCTGCTGTTTCTGCTGGTGATCCATATGGTCGCCGGGCCGCTGGTTTGGTGCGTGGTGCTGATCCTCGTCGCTATCGTCACCATGGTGCTGCTGATGCAGATCCCGCTAAAGCGTCATGCCGAAGAGTCGATGAAGATCGGCAGCAACCGCTACGGGCTGGTAATCGAAACGCTGGATAACCTGGAAACGATCAAGGCGCTGCGGGCGGAAAATCTGGTCTCCGGCAAGCACGATATCGCCAGCGTAAAACTCTCTACCGTTTCGATGAAGTCGCGTTTTTTGTCGACGATGGGCTCCAGCATGATCCAGACCACCCAGCAGTTCGGCACGGTGCTGCTGCTGCTGTGGGGATCTTACCTGGTGGGTGACGGCGAAATTTCCATGGGCGGCATTATCGCCACCATGACGCTGATGGGCCGCGCTGTCATGCCTATCGCCACGCTGGCAGCGCTGGGTCTGCGCATTCAGCAGGCGAAAACCTCGCTGAGCATTCTGAATAAGGTGATGGAGACGCCCATTGAGCGCGAGCATGGGAAAGTCTATGTACAGCTGCCGCAGGGCAGCCCCAGTGAGATCGTCTGCCAGAACCTGAGCTTCAGCTACCGTAAAGAGCTGCCGCCTGCCGTCGACCGCATCGATCTGACGCTGCACCACGGCGAACGCGTCGCCATACTCGGCAAGATGGGCTGCGGCAAATCTTCGCTGTTGCGCCTGTTGGTCGGGCTTTACCAGCCCACCGGCGGCAATATTCACATCAGCGGCGTCGATATTAATCAGATAGAGAAAGGGGAGCTGCGCTCGCGCATCGCGCTGGTGAACCAGGAGCCGCGTCTGATGTTCGGCACGCTGCGCGACAACCTGCTGATGGGCGCGCCCTGGGCCAGCGATGAAGAGATGATGCGGGTGGCGCAGATGACCGGCGTCAGCGATATCGTGGCGCGTCATCCGATGGGCTTCGGCATGCCGGTCGGCGAGCGCGGGGATACGCTGTCGGGCGGACAGAAGCAGGCGATCGCACTGGCGCGCGCGCTGTTGACCGAGCCGGATGTGCTGCTGCTGGATGAACCGACCTCCGGGATGGATATGGGATCGGAGCGCATGGTGCTACAGGCACTGGTGCCGGCGATGGAGGGCCGAACGGTGGTCATCGTCACGCACCGACCGGCGGTGCTGAAATATGTCGATCGTATTATCGTTATGGATGAAGGGATGAAAGTCGCCGACGGTCCGAAAGAGGAGATCGTAAAACTGCTGAACGAAGGCAAAATTCCGGCGGCTTCGGTGCTGCGCTCGGCCGCAAAACCGAACGTCGTGGCCGGCAAACCGGTGACGGCATAGGAGGAAGATATGCGTAAGCTTTTTGGTAAAAAACAGGCTGCCGTGACCGGCATCGCCCGCACCGATACCGCCTTTCAGTTTCACGATATAACCGCCAGCGAGATTGTGCGTGCGGCAAGCGAGGATCGCTGGGAAGGCTGGCTCTATATCAACGGCGGCATCATCGCCATGTTTGGTGCGGCGCTTCTCTGGGCGGCAAACTGCAATATCGAAGAGGTAACCACCGGTTCCGCGCAGATTGTTCCCAGCTCACGCGAACAGGTGTTGCAGAGCCTGGAAGGCGGGATTTTGCAGCAGTTGCTGGTGCATGAAGGCGATACGGTGGAAAAAGGGCAGGTGGTCGCGCGCATCGACCCGACCCGCGCCAAGGCGTCGTTCCGTGAAAGCGCTAACCGGCTGCTGGCGTTGAAGGCGCAGGCGGCGCGGCTGGCGGCGGAGGCGACGGGCACGGAACTCGTTTTTCCGCCGGAGGTACAGAAGTCGCCGGAGCTGGTGCAGCGCGAGACGGGGGCTTACCAGCTGCGCAAACGCGCGCTGGATGAATCGGTGGCGGGCTACGTGAGAACCCGCGATCTGATTGAAAAGGAGCTGGTCATGGCGAAAAAGCTCGCCGCGGAGTCGTTGCTTTCCAATACCGAGGTGCTGAAGCTGGAGCGCCAGGCCAACGATGCGGAGTTGCAGATTATCGACCGTCAGAATCGCTATCGTAAAGAAGCCAATGATGAGCTGTCTAAAGTCGACGTGGAGATGGCGAGCCTGCAAGAAACGGCGCTCGGCAGGCAGGATACGCTGGAACGCACTGAGCTGCGTTCGTCGGTGCACGGCGTGGTCAACACCATCCGCATTAATACCATCGGCGGGGTCATCCAGCCGGGCGCGGAGATCATGGAGATTACGCCGCTGGACGATCAGTTGCTGGTGGAAACCAAGATCAAGCCGTCAGACGTGGCGTTTCTGGCGCCCGGCCAGGAAGCGGTGGTGAAAATTTCCGCCTACGACTACTCCATCTACGGCGGGCTGAAAGGGCATGTACAAAGCATCAGCCCCGGCGCGCTGAAAAATGAGGAGGCAAAGATGCCGAAGCGTCAGGGCGCCGATGAAACTTACTACCGCGTGATGGTGCTGACGGAGAGCAATACGCTGACCAAAGCGGGCAGCCGCCAGCTGCGTGTGATCCCTGGCATGACCGCGACGGTGGATATTCGTACCGGCGAGAAGAGTCTGCTGCAATATCTGCTGCGGCCGCTGCTTCGGGTTCAGGAGGCGTTCCGCGAGAAATAGGACCGCAAGCGGACGGAAATAGTGAAACTGGCGAGGCGGCTGGTAAAGCTTCGCCAGTACCTTGTTAATAAACAAGGAAGACGATTTTAACCGCATCGGCGGACAACAAAAGCGGTAAAACCGCTATTCAGGCTAATCGATTAACTTACTATGGTTAAACAGCTGTTCTCCCTGAGCCGGAGAATAAGATGAATCCTTCCTTTATCCAGTCACCTACGGTGGCATAGACCGATGAGTCGTTCTTTAACGGCCAGCTGGCGCGCCTTTCGGCGAAAAACGCCGCCTCACCCATGTTTGAGAAAAACGGGCTATTCAGCCGAAGGAGGCACAGCATGGCTGATTCTGCCTGCTTTTATGGCACAGGATATTGTGGCGCTGGGCGTGATGCAGGCGCTGCGCAAAACAGGGCGTGAACCGGGATGGGATTTTGCGCTGGTGGGCTTTGACGATATTACTGAAGCGGCGCGGGTGCAGCCTGCGTTAACGACAGTCTCGGCTGCGGCGAAAGAGATTGGCCGTAAAGCGGGCGAGCTGCTGTACAGCCGCATTCAGGGCAACGACGAACCGCCGAAACGCATCATCCTGCCGCCTGCGTTAGTGATCCGCGAATCGTGCGGGTATGGACAGCCTTCTATTACGGTCAGTGCTTAGGGCGGAGCGTCAGCCCGCGGGAAGTAATGAAATCTACTACGGCCGATCGTGTAAGGGCGCGATACGCTGACCAAAACGCGCCGTCTGGCCCCAGTGCCTAGCCTGATTCCCGCACTACCAGTTCCCCTGACAGAGTGATACGCTGCGGCGCCAGATCGGGCCGCTGGATTTTCGCCAGCATCATCGTCGCCGCCTGCTGCCCCGCCTCATCGCTGGCGGAGGAGACATAGGTGAAGGAGGGGGAGCTGAGATTGATTTGTAGCATATCCTCAAAACCCACCAGCGAAATCTGCTGGGTAAGGAACACATCTTTACCCACGGTGCGCCCGGTTTGCTGAATGCCGCTCAGACAGCCGATAATCGCGTGGGCCGAATGGCAGAGCAGGGCGGTGATCTTATTATTGCTCTCCAGCAGGCGGCGGCTGGCCAGCCGCGCGGCCTCGGTCTCCTCCAGGCAAACCGGCGCCCACTCCGCGCGAAACGGCAGGCCATGCTGCTGCAACGCCTGACGATAGCCTTCCAGCCGCTGCGCGCGCAGTAGCGATTCGGCTTCGCCGCCGATATAGCCGATGTTGCGGTGTCCACGGCCGATCAGATAGCGCGTCGCCAGCGCCGCCGCCTGACGGTTATCGCGCACCACCAGATCGTCGGCGTTATCTATAGGCGTCTGCGAGACAATCACCTGCGGCAGCGGGCAGTCGCGCATCGCTTCAGGCAGGCTCTGGCGGCGCGGATTGGCGTTAAGAAAGATGACGCCCGCTACGCCCTGACGGCTGAATGCCAGCAGACACTGCGTCAGCCGCGCCTCCTCATCCTGCGGATAGGCGAGCAGCGCCATATAGCCCTGTTGCTCCAGCGCCTGCACAATGCGCGTCATTACCTTAAGGGTAAAGGTATCGCTGAGATCGCAAACCACCAGGCCAATCAGGTTAGAGGTGCTGGCGCGCAGGTTCGCTGCGGCGACGTTGTGAACATAGCCAAGTCCGGCGATAGCAGCCTGCACTTTTTCGATTGTTTGCGCAGAAATTTTCCCTTTTTGACGCAGCACCAGCGAGACGGTGGAGACGGAGACGCCCGCTGCTTTCGCCACATCAATAATACTCACCTTTTTCATGACGATCCCTGTTTTACGCCCTTTCCCATAGCGCCGGGAAAGGGCGATGGCCAACGTTTAACGACCTGTTAGCTTACTCATTTGCTGGGCAATAAACTGTGCTCGCGCGCCGAAGATAATCTGAATTCCGCGTTCGCCAACGAAAACCACGCCGCGCGCACCGAGGTTGTGCAGGCCATCTTTATCAACCGGCTGGCTTTGCTCGACTTCCAGACGCAGGCGCGTAATGCAGGCGCCGACGCTGGTGATATTTTTCTCGCCGCCCAGCAACTGCACGATTTCCTGCGCCAGCGCCTCGTCGCTTTTATCGCTTACGTTCGCGGTAACGTCGGTGCGGCCCGGCGTTTTAACGTCGAAGCGGCGAATTACGAAGCGGAAAGTGAAGTAGTAGATCAGCGCCATCGGCACGCCGACGATAACGGCATTAAGATAGTGGGTCTGGAAGCCGTTAAGCGAGGGTAGAATGCCAAAGGAGATATAATCGATCAGGCCCGCAGAAAAGGATTTCGCAATATGCGCATGCAGTAAATACATGCACATATAGGCCAGGCCAGCCATTACCGCGTTAAAAACATAGAGCAGCGGCGCGACGAAGATAAAAGTGAACTCTACCGGCTCGGTAATACCGGTCAGGAAGCAGGTCAGGGCGGCGGAAAACAGAATGCCGGACGCGATTTTCTTATTTTTGCTGTTCGCCTCATGGTACATCGCCAGACAGGCGGCGGGCAGCGCAAACAGCATTAGCGGGAATTCACCCTGCATAAACTTGCCGGCGTTCTGGTAGCTGTCGCTGCTGAAGGATTTCACGCCCTCTTCCAGCATTTTGAACCAGATGGTTTGATCGCCGTGAATCAGCTGGCCGCCCTGAGTGGTGTAATCGCCGAAAGAGTACCAGAAAGAGGGATACCAGATGTGATGGAGGCCAAGCGGGATCAGCGCGCGTTCCACCAGCCCGAAGATAAACGTTGAGGCCGCCTGGTTATCGCCGTTTACCAGCACCGACAGCGCGTCGATGCCTGTCTGAATATGTTGCCAGATGTAGGGCAGCACCAGACCGAGCAGGAATGAGAGAAAGGCGGTAACGATCGCGACGAAGCGTTTGCCGGAGAAAAAGCCAAGGAATTCCGGCAGCTGGAGGGTATGAAAACGGTTAAAGCACCAGGCGGCGAGCACGCCGCAGATTAGGCCGCCGAACACGCCCATCTGCAGCGTCGGAATGCCGATCACCATCGCGTATTTGCCGCCGCTGGCCGCCATCTCCGGCGTAATATGCATCACCGTGCCGATGGTGACGTTAGTGATCAACACCGACACCGCCGCTGACAGCGCGGCAATCCCCGATTCCGAAGCAAGGCCGACGGCCGAACCGATAGCGAACAGCATCGGCAGGTTATCGAAAATTACCCCACCAGCGTTCATCATCAGCGGCAGGTGAAACTTATCGCCGAACGCCAGCAGCAGGCCAGCCGCTGGCAACAGCGAGATCGGCAGCATTAACGCGCGGCCAATCATTGATAATTTAGATACAGAAGTGAATAGCCCGGTAAACAGCCGCATAGCGCCCCCGATGAAATAATTCGCGTTACAGTGAAAATGCTTTTTTATGGTAGGTAGAACGTTTTAGTAGAACGTTCTACTCATCCTCATCCAGCGCGTGTCGGCGCGCAATGGGAATTTCGCGTTCAGCCAGAGGAAATTGTTATTTTATGACGCGGATCTGAAATCCTGACGGGAATTTCAGACGCGGAAAGGGAATGTAAAGCTGGCGCTCCTCGGAGGGACAGGAGGCGCGTGGTAACAGGGCAACGAGAAGTTTAAAACGCCTGCCGGGACTGAGTTTAGCGCGATAGCCTTTTATTTTCAGCCGGGAGCGAAAAGGGCATGTGGTGTGTAACTTGATGCGCCTTGTTAAGTAGGCTAGCCTGCTCAAATTCGGTGTAAAACGAACTTTTTATAACAGGTAATAGTGATAATGGCTCTGATTCCAAAAAACTACGCGCGGCTGGAAAGCGGCTATCGCGAAAAAGCATTAAAAATCTATCCGTGGGTATGTGGGCGCTGCGCCCGCGAGTTTGTGTATTCAAACCTGCGAGAATTAACTGTCCACCATATCGATCACGATCATACCAATAACCCCGAAGATGGCAGTAACTGGGAGTTACTATGCCTGTATTGCCATGATCACGAACATTCTAAGTACACAGAAGCTGACCAGTACGGCACCACTGTTGTAGCGGGAGAGGATGCGCAAAAAGATATCGCCGCAGCCACTTATAATCCCTTCGCTGATTTAAAGTCGATGATCAATAAGAAGAAATGATTTCAAAAACGTCCGCTTCCGCTGCAAAGCAACCCGGTACGGGCAGGCAGTCGGCTACGAGCGAGAGGCGGACCTGATAGTCCAGCGCGAAGCCGTTTATTACCATTAAGTATTTTTAATAAATATTGCGATGACGCTCCAATAAAAAGCGCCTGATTGATAGGATACGGATACAGGCAAATCTGGAGCAGATCATGAACAAGGACACACTCGTTACGCTGCTGAAATATAAACGCTGGATTGATTCAGAAACACTTCAGTCAATAAAACGCATCGACACCTCCTCTTACGCGGAAAAGCGTCACCTGATGCTAAGGCTTATGAATCACATTCATGTCGTCGACGTGATTTTCAGCGCTAACATCATCGGTCGGCAACATAGCTATACAGCCCTGAATACGCCAGAAACGCCATCCGTGGAGGAACTTGAAGTCAGCATGGCCGAGTGCACGGACTGGTATATTCAGCATGTTAATTCAATGACGCCCGCCGATCTTGATGAAACCATTAAATTCAGTTTTGTAGACGGTGGCGAGGGAGAGATGACGGCGATGGATATGCTGAATCATATGCTCTTTCATGGGACATACCATCGCGGCGCGGTAGGCTGGCTGATTGGAGAATGCGGCGGCACCCCACCAAAGGACGTGCTGACCGTTTTTCTAAGAGACCATAATAAGTAAGAAAACCCAGGGTCCGGCCCCGAAAAAGCAAAAACCCGCCTTTTGGGCGGGTTCTCTGAATAAGTGGTGCCCGGACTCGGACTCACGCCGCAGGCGTTGAACAGCGCGCCTGGCGCGCTGGCCCCGAAGGGGTGAGCCGCTGGCGGCGAATAATCGAACGCAGTTCGATGGAGAGTCCGGCCCCGGAAAAGCAAAAACCCGCCTTTTGGGCGGGTTCTCTGAATAAGTGGTGCCCGGACTCGGAATCGAACCAAGGACACGGGGATTTTCAATCCCCTGCTCTACCGACTGAGCTATCCGGGCAACGGGGCGCATTAAACCG
>NZ_JANION010000148.1:0-56527 GCF_024610815.1 Mixta sp. | reverse complement strand
GGCGGCCGAAATGAATATCGAAGGCGAAGAGCAGCTGGAAGCGCTGCGTCGCCGTCTACGCGCCATGGAGCGCGACGGACAGCTGGTTTTTACCCGTCGCCAGTGCTACGTCCTGCCTGAACGTCTCGATTTGCTGCGCGGCAAGGTGATTGGCCACCGCGACGGCTACGGATTCCTGCGCGTTGAAGGACAGAAAGACGATTTCTACCTCTCCGCCGAGCAGATGAAATTCTGCATGCACGGCGACATTATTCTGGCTCAGCCGCAGGGCGCCGACCGTAAGGGACGCCGCGAGGCGCGCGTAGTGCGCGTGCTGGAGCCGCGCAACAGCCAGATCGTTGGCCGTTATTTCACCGAAGCCGGCGTCGGCTTTGTGGTGCCGGACGACAGTCGTCTGAGCTTCGATATTCTGATCCCGCCGGAAGAGATCATGAGTGCGCGTATGGGCTCCGTCGTGGTCGTCGAGCTGGTGCAGCGTTCAACGCGCCGCACCAAGGCGATCGGTAAGATTACCGAAGTGTTGGGCGACGATATGGGCACCGGCCTGGCGGTCGATATGGCGCTGCGTACCCATGAAATCCCACACGTCTGGCCAGCGGAAGTTGAATCTCAGGTCTCCACGCTGCGCGAAGAGGTGCCGGAAGAGGCGAAGCAGGGGCGCGTCGATTTGCGTCAGCTGCCGCTGGTCACCATCGATGGCGAAGATGCGCGCGACTTTGATGACGCCGTTTACTGCCAGAAAAAACGCGGCGGCGGCTGGCGCCTGTGGGTCGCCATCGCCGACGTCAGCTACTACGTGCGTCCCGGCACGCCGCTGGATAACGAAGCGCATAACCGCGGCACCTCGGTCTATTTCCCGTCGCAGGTGGTGCCGATGCTGCCTGAAGTGCTTTCCAACGGTCTCTGCTCGCTGAATCCGCAGGTCGATCGCCTCTGCATGGTGTGCGAAATGACCGTTTCGGCCAGCGGCAAGCTGACCGGCTATAAGCACTATGAAGCAGTGATGAACTCCCATGCGCGCCTGACCTACAATAAGGTGTGGGCGATTCTGCAGGGCAACCCGGAACTGCGCGAGCAATATGCGCCGCTGGTGAAGGATTTGGAAGAGCTGCACAGCATGTATCAGGTGCTGGAGAAAGCGCGTGAGCAGCGCGGCGGCATCTCGTTTGAAACCGAAGAAGCCAAATTCATCTTCAACGCTGAGCGCCGTATTGAGCGCGTAGAGCGTACGGTGCGTAACGATGCGCACAAGCTGATTGAAGAGTGTATGATTCTGGCGAACATCGCCTCGGCGCGCTTTGTTGAGAAGCATCAGGAGCCGGCGCTGTTCCGCGATCACGATCGTCCCAGCGACGACAGCATCAAAAGCTTCCGTTCCGTGCTGGCCGAGCTGGGCCTGTCGCTGCCGGGCGGCAATAAACCGCAGCCGTTGGATTATGCCGAGCTGCTGGAAACCATCGCCGATCGTCCCGATCACGAAATGCTGCAAACGATGCTGCTGCGTTCAATGAAGCAGGCGGTCTACGACCCGGAAAACCGTGGTCACTTTGGCCTGGCGCTGTCGTCCTATGCGCATTTTACCTCGCCGATCCGCCGCTATCCCGATCTGCTGCTGCATCGAGCGATCAAATATCTGCTGGCGCAGCAGGCGGGCACGCTGGAAGGCAACAGCACGCCGACCGGCGGTTTCCATTACGATATGCAGCAGATGCTGCAGCTGGGCCTGCACTGTTCAATGACCGAACGCCGCGCCGATGAAGCGACGCGCGACGTGGCGGACTGGCTGAAGTGCGACTTTATGCAGGATCAGGTCGGCAATACCTTTACCGGCATCATCGCCAGCGTTACCAGCTTCGGCTTCTTTGTGCGCCTGAACGATCTGTTTATCGACGGGCTGGTGCATGTCTCTACGCTGGACAACGACTACTACCGTTTCGACGCCGTCGGACAGCGTTTAATTGGCGAATCGGGCGGCCGCACCTATCGTCTTGGCGATACCGTTGAAGTGCGCGTGGAAGCGGTGCATATGGATGAGCGCAAAATCGATTTCGCCCTGATCTCCAGCCAGCGTCGTCCGCGCGGCGAAGGTAAAACCGAGCGTGAAAAGGCGAAAAAAGGCGGCGCCGGCGCCCATAACAAACGCCGTCGCGAGATGCGTAAAAACGCCAACTTCGAACCGAACGAAGCGTTCCGCGGCGAAGGAAAAAAAGCCGCTAAGCCGAAAAGCGAGAAAAAAGCGAAAAAACCTTCGGATAAAACCCGTAAAATCGCCGCCGCGACCAAAGCGAAGCGCGCAGCGAAGAAAAAAGAGGCATAGGCGGTAACACAGGCGAACCCTGTCGCGCCGCAGGCCAGAGGGCGGCAGGGCCGCCCGTAACCAGCATCGGATAAAACATGAGTGAAGTAATTTTCGGCATTCACGCCGTACAGGCGCTGTTAGAGCGCGACCCGCAACGTTTTCAGCAGGTCTGGATTTTGAAAGGCCGCGACGATCGTCGTTTACAGCCGCTGATCGCCGCGCTGGAAGCGCAGGGCATAGTTATTCAGGTCGCCACCCGCCAGTGGCTCGACAGCAAAGTTGAAGGCGCGGTGCATCAGGGTATCATCGCCCAGGTGAAGCCGGGCCGACACTATCAGGAAGGCGATCTGCCCGACCTGCTGGCCTCTATCGAATCGCCGCTGCTGCTGATTCTTGACGGGGTTACCGATCCCCATAACCTCGGCGCCTGTCTGCGCAGCGCCGATGCGGCGGGCGTGCACGCGGTGATCGTGCCGAAAGATCGCTCGGCGCAGCTTAACGCTACAGCGAAAAAGGTCGCCAGCGGCGCGGCGGAAAACGTACCGCTGATCCGCGTCACTAACCTGGCGCGCACTATGCGTCTGCTGCAGGAGTATCACGTCTGGATCGTCGGCACCGCCGGCGAAGCGACGCACGACCTGTGGGAGAGCAAAATGACCGGCCCGCTGGCGCTGGTGATGGGAGCGGAAGGCGAAGGGATGCGTCGTCTGACGCGCGAACACTGCGACGATCTGATTCGCCTGCCGATGGCGGGCAGCGTGTCGTCGCTGAACGTGTCCGTCGCGACCGGCATCTGTCTGTTTGAAGCGGTGCGTCAGCGTCGCGGCTAATTCTTCGGGGCGTGACCCACGCCCCGAAACGACACGCCATCACGGGCATCTTCCACGGGTTTCTGCATAATTAAACTACTGCAGGACAACCCCGGAAGCCCGGCCTGGCCTTAAGCGGGGTTTCCGTATGGAGATCCCGTTATGCCTTTCACCCATACCGTTTTCAATCAGCCTTTTCCCCTCAGCAACAGCAACCTGTTTCTTTCCGATACGCCCCTGCGTGAAGCCGTGACGCGCTATGGCGCCTCGTGGGATCTGGATTTGTTGGCCTCGGTCGGACAGCAGCTCGGCAGCAGCGAATCGCTGGAGTTGGGACGGCTGGCGAACGCCTTTCCGCCTGAGCTGCTGCGCTACGACGCACGCGGCGAACGGCTGGATGATTTGCGCTTTCACCCCGCCTGGCATCTGTTGATGCAGGGGCTGTGCGCTAATCGCGTGCATAATCTGCCCTGGCAGGCGGACGCCCGGCCCGGCGCTTTCGTCGCCCGCGCCGCGCGCTTTATGCTGCACGGCCAGGTGGAATCCGGCACGCTCTGCCCGATCACCATGACCTTCGGCGCGACGCCATTGTTGCAGGCGAGCCTGCCGCCGCTGTTCGCCGACTGGCTGCCGCCGCTGCTTTCCGATCGTTACGACGCGCATTTACAGCCTGCGCCGCAAAAACGCGGCCTGCTAATCGGCATGGGCATGACGGAAAAGCAGGGCGGCACTGACGTTCTCAGCAACACCACGCGCGCCGAACCCACCGGCGCGCGCGGCAGCGGGGAAGCGTATCGTCTTACCGGCCATAAATGGTTCTTTTCCGTGCCGCAAAGCGATGCGCATCTGGTGCTGGCGCAGGCGCCGGGCGGCATCAGCTGTTTCTTCCTGCCGCGTCTGCTGCCGGACGGCACGCGCAACGCCGTGCGTATTGAACGACTCAAGGAGAAGCTGGGCAACCGCAGCAACGCCAGCAGCGAGGTCGAATTTGACGGCGCGCTCGGTTGGCTGCTGGGCGAAGAAGGGGAAGGGGTGCGCCAGATTTTAAAAATGGGCGGCTATACCCGTTTTGACTGCGCGCTGGGCAGCCATAGCCTGATGCGCCGCGCCTTTTCTGTCGCGCTTTTCCATGTGCATCAGCGTCAGGTGATGGGGAAAGCGCTGGTCGATCAGCCGCTGATGCGCCAGCTGCTTTGCCAGCAGGCGTTGCAGCTGGAGGGACAGACGGCGCTGTTGATGCGTCTCGCCCACGCCTGGTCGCAGCCGGAGGATGAGCAGCAGCGCGCCTGGGCGCGGCTGTTTACCCCGGCGGCAAAATTCGGTATCTGCAAAGAGGGCGCGCCGTTTGTCGCGCAGGCGATGGAGATCGTCGGCGGCATCGGTTACTGCGAAGAGAGCGAACTGCCCCGGCTTTACCGTGAAGCGCCGGTCAACAGCATTTGGGAAGGCGCCGGCAACGTGATGTGTCTGGATGTGCTGCGCGTCTTCAGAAAACAGCCTGCGCTGCCGGAGATGTTGGCCGCGCAGTTTGAAGCGGTAAAAGGGTTGAACCGTCATTTCGATCGGCGCTGGCGACAGTTGCAGCTGCGTCTGCGTAAACCGCAGGAGGCGCAGGCGCGCGACATCACCGCACAGCTGCTGCTGCTGGCGACCGCCCAGCTATTGTTGACCGAGCGGGAGCCGCCGCTGGCGGACGCATGGTGCCGTCACTATCTTGATGTGCGCGGCCCTTCTTTGATTAACGAAACGGTCAGCGAGCGTTTACTGCTGCGCGCTACCGGCGGCTGAGGCCGCTGGGCCATAGAGCACCGCTGAGGCGTACCACAGGCCGGGCATGACGGTTTCGGTGAGCGCGACAATTTGATAGTAGGCGGCGCCGGCGGCGTTCGCTTTCCGGGCAATTTCGCGCTGGGCGTCGTCCGGCGAGCCGCGTGAAGTGCTGGTGATGCTGCCTAGCCGCGGCAAACCGATGCTCTGACCGCGATTGATCTCCTGCGCCTGTTGGGTTGGCGGCGGCGGCGCCTCAGGCGTTGGACGCAGCGCGCTACAGCCGCTGAGCGTCAGGGTTAACAGCAGAAAAAAAAGCGTGCGCATAAGGGTTCCTCACAGTGGGGATCGTTAAAGTGTATGCGATCCCCACTGATTCGTTAGCCTTTCAGCGTGAAAACGCTAACCAGCTCGGTAAGATGGTGTCCTTTCTTGCTCAGCTCATGGGCGGTATCTTCCGACTGCGCCACCAGTTCGGTGTTTTGATGCGTCGCCTGGCTAATCTGCGTCATGGCAATATTCACCTGGCCGATGCCGGCGGACTGCTCCTGCGATGCGATATTGATTTCGCCCATCAGCGCTTTGACCTGTTCAATGCGCGTGACGATGTTTTCCATGGCGCTGCGGGTCTGCTCAGAAAGCATATGTCCCTGGTTTACGCTGTTGAGAGAATTGGCGATCAGCGAATCGATCTCTTTCGCCGCCTGCGCGCTGCGGCTTGCCAGCGCACGCACTTCGGCAGCCACGACCGCGAAGCCTTTACCATGCTCACCGGCGCGCGCCGCCTCTACCGCCGCGTTCAGCGCCAGAATGTTGGTCTGGAAGGCGATCGATTCAATCACGTGGGTAATATCGGCGATGCTCTGAGAGGAGACTTTAATCGCCGACATGGTATTGACCGAGTGGGCGACCTTCTCATCGCCCTGCTGTACGGCGGTCGCCGCTTCCGCTACCAGCTGCAGCGCCTGCGAGACGTTTGCCGCATTCTGATCCACCGTCGCGCCGAGCTGTTCCATGCTGGCAGAGGTTTCCTCCACGCTGCTGGCCTGGCGGGTGATCTGCTCGCTGATATTTTCGCTGCTTATGGCGATGGCGTCAGTGCCCTGGCTAATTTCCTGCGCGGCGGTGCGCACCTGCGAAACAATACGCGCGAGGCCGTCGCCGATGCCGTTGATGGCGGCGATCAGCTGGCCGACTTCGTCATTGCGGCGCGTTTGCAGCGTCGCCTGTAGATTGCCGTCCGCATACTGTTCCGCCAGATGGATTACCTGTTGTAGCGGGGTGCTGACCCAGCGACGGGTAATCACTACGAAGCTCAACGCAAACAGAATCACCAGGCCCAGTCCGAGCAGCAGGAAGGTGTTGCGCGCGGACGTAATCGGCGCCAGCAGGCTGTCTTTATCCACGTCGCCGAGGATAATCCAGTTCCAGCCGGGCAGGCGCTGCCAGGCGACAATGCGCGATTCGCCATCCAATACGGTTTCCAGCGTGCCGCTCTGCTGCGAGGTGAGCTGCTGCATCACGTCCGGCGTCCAGCGCGCCGTTTTGCCTTCTTCATGCGGATGGAACAGCCATTTGCCGCGCGTCTGATCCGGCGCGCCGCTCATTACCATAAAACGGCCGGTATCGCTGAAGGATTTATCCAGCACCTTATCGCGCATCAGGGCGACCTGTTTGCCGATCTCCACGCCGACGAACAGAATGCCGACCACCGTGCCGCTGGCATCGGTGACCGGCTGGTATTGCGTGATATAGCGTTTGCCGAACAGTGCGGCCAGGCCGCGGTAAGCTTCGCCTTTGTTCACCAGTGCGAACGCCGGGCTCTGGCGATCGAGACGGGTGCCCATCGCGCGCGCGCCGTCTTCTTTACGCAGCGAGGTGGCGACGCGAATATAGTCGTCGCCGTCGCGCACAAAAATCGTGGCGATCGCGCCGGTGCGTGCAAGAAAATCATCCACTACCTCTTCATCAAGGTTCAGCGTTTTTAAGCCGGCGCGTAGCGTCGGCGTGGAAAAATCGCCGACCGTAATACGCGCGCTTTCGTCGCGGCTGAAGGTTTTCGGCAGGAAGCTCTGGAACAGGTTGGTGTAGTTAGCTACTTCTTCGCTGAGCGTTGCGTTAAACATGCCGGCCATATCGGCGATGCCCGCCACCTGGTTTTCCATATTTTCCAGCGTTAACGCCTGAAGTTGTTTGGCTGCGTTATTGCTTAAAGCGAGTGTGAGGATGAGAAAAAGCACGGCCACGCTCAAGGAGGTCATTATCGATAGCTTGACGCCCAAACTGGCGCGGCTAAGTGAAAGACACTTCATGAGTTATTACCCTTAGGATTGTATTATGGGATCTCGTTAAACGGCCGAAACTGGCCAAGTTTTACCCTACAAACCGCAGGGGAAAGGAAACTTTTTTCACAGCGTTCATAAAGATGACGGGTAACGGCTTATAATCAAAGGCTATTTTTTCAACAGCAACGGAAAAAGGGCGAAGCGAAATGAACCTGGAAAATGCAACAGCAGAAGTGATGATTGAGCTCACTACGGAGCCGCTCGGCGGGATTGAATGCCTGCACGCCGCGCCCGCCGGAGAGCGTGACCGCGCGCTGCCGACGGTGATATTTTGGCATGGTTATCTCTCTTCTAAAGAGGTGTACGCCTGGGCCGCCGTCGCGCTGGCGCAGGCCGGTTTTCGTGTGATTATGCCGGACGCCGATGGCCATGGTTCGCGCTACGACGGCGATGACGCCCGACGCCTGACCCGCTTTTGGGAGATTCTGCTCAGCAATATCGATGAAACGGCACAGATAGAAAATGCGCTGCGGGCGCGCGGCTGGATCAAAGCGGGGCATTTCGGCGTGGCGGGCGCCTCAATGGGCGGCATGACCGCGCTGGGCGCGATGGCGCGTTATCCGCAGATCGACCGCGTCGCCTCGTTGATGGGCTCCGGCTATTTCATGTCGCTGAGCCAGACGCTGTTTCCGCCTTTTCAGGCACAGACGCCGGAACAGCAGAAGGCGTTGAGCCAGCGCCTTGCGCCGCTGGCGGACTACGATCCCAGCCGTCAGCTCGCCAGGCTGGGGGATCGTCCGCTGCTGCTGTGGCATGGCGAAGCGGACGAGCTCGTGCCGACGGCGGAAACGTTGCGCCTGAAGGCGGCCCTGCGCGATGCGCAGTTCGATAATCAGCTTACCTGGCTCACCGAAGCCAACGTCGGCCATAAAATTACGCCGCTGGCGCTGCGGTCTCTGGTTGATTTCTTCCAGTCATCCCTTTGATTAATCACCCTGTTTCCAGCAGGCTGACGCCTTTCCCGGTCAGCCTCGCCGCTAAATGCATTTTTAATGTGAATCCCGCTTGAGTTTCCCCCCGTGGGCCAGTATGATTACGCGTCAATTTTTCAGCCGCATTAGCAGGCTGTGTCTCACAGCTGTTGAATGAGCCGCGCTGCAAAACCATGTTATCTGCGTTGTCAGGAAGTCCGTTTTCTGTCCTCACCGCCTTGCTAACACGCTTTTGTCGCCGCTTACGACAGCTGCGGGACACAGCCTATAACGTTCCTTGCTTCCATGGGCCGCGGCTGACCCTGACAGGAGGCTGAATAATCCGTAAGGAGCAAACTCGATGCGTCATTACGAAATCGTCTTTATGGTTCATCCTGACCAGAGCGAACAGGTTCCGGGCATGATCGAGCGCTACACTGGTGCCATCACTGGTGCAGAAGGCAAGATTCACCGTCTGGAAGACTGGGGCCGCCGTCAGCTGGCTTACCCGATCAACAAACTGCACAAAGCGCACTACGTTCTGATGAACGTTGAAGCGCCGCAGGAAGTCATCGATGAGCTGGAAACTAACTTCCGCTTCAACGACGCCGTTATCCGCAGCATGGTTATGCGTACCAAAAACGCCGTAACCGAAGCATCTCCGATGGTTAAAGCGAAAGACGAGCGCCGTGAGCGTCGTGAAGATTTCGCTAACGAAACCTCTGACGATGCAGATGCCGGGGATTCTGAAGAGTAATCGACCGTGACGGCGAACCGGCTGCGTTTGTCCGGCACTGTGTGCAGGACGCCGTTGCAAAAAGTAAGTCCGTCAGGGATTTCACACTGCCAGCTGGTGCTTGAGCATCGCTCGCAGCAGGAAGAGGCCGGATTCTTCCGGCAGGCCTGGTGTCGTATGCCCGTGATTATCAGCGGACAGGCGAATCAGGCGATTACTCAACATATAACGGTCGGCACGCAGGTAACCGTTGAAGGCTTTATTTGCAGCCACCAAGGGCGCAATGGCCTGAGTAAAATCGTGCTGCATGCCGAGCAGATTGAATTGATAGATTCTGGAGACTAGCCAAATGGCACGTTATTTCCGTCGTCGCAAGTTCTGCCGTTTCACCGCGGAAGGCGTTCAAGAGATCGACTACAAAGATATCGCTACGCTGAAAAACTACATCACTGAAAGCGGTAAGATTGTACCGAGCCGTATCACCGGTACTCGCGCTAAATACCAGCGTCAGCTGGCTCGTGCTATCAAGCGCGCGCGCTACCTGTCTTTGCTGCCGTACACTGATCGTCATCAGTAATCGGCCACTGTCCAATTATCGACTTTGAGAGGATAAGGTAATGCAAGTTATTCTGCTTGATAAAGTAGCAAACCTGGGCGGCCTGGGCGATCAGGTCAACGTTAAAGCGGGCTATGCTCGTAACTTCCTGGTTCCGCAGGGCAAAGCTGTGCCGGCAACCAAGAAAAACGTTGAGTTCTTTGAAACTCGCCGTGCCGAACTGGAAGCCAAACTGGCTGACGTTCTGGCTGCAGCCAACGCTCGCGCTGAGAAAATCAACGCGCTGGGCACCGTGACCATCGCTTCTAAAGCGGGTGACGAAGGCAAACTGTTCGGTTCTATCGGTACACGCGACATCGCTGACGCAGTAACTGCGGCTGGCGTTGAAGTGGCGAAAAGCGAAGTTCGCCTGCCGAACGGCGTTCTGCGCACCACCGGTGAGCACGAAGTGAGCTTCCAGGTTCACAGCGAAGTATTTGCTAAGCTGAACGTGAACATCGTTGCTGAGTAAGCAATTCAGTAATAAGAAAACGCCGGCCCTGAGCCGGCGTTTTTTTTGTATCGCTATCAGCGGTGAGATCGGTTGCGGCGGCGCGCAGGTCATTGCGCGCGCAGGAAAGTACCGTCGGTCTGACGGGTAAAGAGCACCGGCCCATTTTCACCTTCAACCGTTAATCCGGTCACTACGCCGTTTGCATCCTTACGAATTTTTACCTGCTGACCGCTATGCAAATTACTCAACGGTTTATCATCGCCCTCAACCCGCGCCATGGCGAAAACATCATTCACCTCCAGATTATTATCGCGAAACAACTGCGCCAGCGTCTGACCAGAGGCAATTTGATAACTTTGCCAGCGATCCTCATCTTTTTGCGGCGTCGCCGGTTGTGGAGCAGCAGGGGAATTATTATAAATCTCGGCCTGCAACGGCACCTCTTTGCTGCCGACCGTGTTCGTCGGGCGGGGAGCCGTATCGTGCAGAGAGGGCTCAGGCCAGAGAAAGGCCACCAGCATCACCAACAAAGCCAGAATAATGCCGCGGCGATGCGCTGGCGGCAGGGGACTCATCCAGCTGATGCGGTCCGGCAGATGCCAGATGCTTGTCAGCCGTGATCGGATGCCAGGATGGGATTCGTTATGCATTACATTTACCTCCAGCACCTCGGGCGCGTCGCAGTTACTTTCAACGATGAATTATGGGCAAAAAAGAGGCAAAGTGCCTGTCTGGATTACAAAAATTGCGATGGCGCTATTGTTTCCTTTTCGCTACGAAAAGTCATTGAGAGAATGCATATTTTACCGCCGCAGCGTGGGCTGATATGCTGCCCGCTCTTTTGATGCAATGATGAAAGGATAAATTATGACGACCCCTTCTTTTGACAGCCTTGAAGCTCAGGCCAGCTACGGTATCGGTTTGCAGGTAGGGCAGCAGCTGCTGGATTCCGGCCTGCAGGGATTACTGCCGGAAGCGATGCTGGCGGGCCTGCGCGATGCGCTGGAAGGGAATGCGCCTGCGGTGCCGGTTGACGTCGTACATCGTGCGCTGCGTGAAATCCACGAGCGTGCTGACGCCGTTCGCCGTGAGCGCCAGGAGACGATGGCGGCGGAAGGACAAACGTATTTGCAGGAAAACAGCCAGCGTGAAGGGGTGAACAGCACCGAGTCTGGCCTGCAGTTCCGCGTCATTCACCAGGGAACCGGACCGATTCCGTCTCGTCAGGATCATGTACGCGTTCACTATACCGGCAAACTGATCGACGGCACCGTATTCGACAGCTCCGTTGCGCGCGGCGAACCGGCGGAATTTCCGGTCAGCGGCGTGATCGCCGGCTGGATTGAAGCCCTGACGCTGATGCCGGTTGGCTCAAAATGGGAATTAACCATCCCGCACAACCTGGCCTACGGCGAGCGCGGCGCTGGCGCCTCTATCCCGCCGTTCAGCACGCTGGTGTTCGACGTTGAACTGCTGGATATCATTTAACGCTCGCGGTGTAAAAAGCCGGTCAATCACAGCAGCAGTAGCATAATAAAAAGCCAGCGTATGCTGGCTTTTTTCTTTAGGCCGTTCGCTAACAGAGAGCGCTATTTCTTATTCTGCAGGTCAAGGCGATAAATGGCGAAGCCGTTCTCATCCTGTTGCAGATAGCGCATGGGCCAGACGCCATAGCGTGCGATAAAGTCAGCGGCCTTTTCACTCGGCGAGGTTTCAAAGCGAATATCCAGCGGCACGTTGCTCTGCACAGGCGCCAGCCGCCAGTTGTTATCCGCCTGCGGACGCACCTCTCCCTGCGATCGGGTTTGCGCGCTAATCCAGGCTGAAACCACCGAGCGGTTTTCATCCGGCGAAGAAAACGCAATATATTTTTCGCCGGTGCCGGCGAACTTGCCGCCCCAGGCGCGGTAGTTATTGGTAGCGACCAGGAAGGTGTCTTTCTCATCAATCGGTCTGCCCTGCCAGGTCAGGTCTTTAATACGCGACGCCTGCGGGTTAATTAACTGGCATTCCTCATCGTAGCGCGCCGGCTGCGTCACATCGATCTGGTAGTTCACGCCGTCGATAACGTCGAAGTTATAGGTGCGATAGTTCCAGTTAAGCAGCGCCTGCGGCTGCCTCTGCTGCGGATCGATCTGATTAAACTGGCCTGCGGAGCACTCCAGCCACTCTTTAACCTGCGCGCCGTTAACCTTCATCACCACCAGCGTATTGGGATAGAGATAGAGATCGGCAGCGTTACGAAAGGTCAGATCGCCTTTTTCCACTTCGGTATAGCTGGCCGGATCGTTTTTGCGTCCGCCAGCTTTGAAGGGCGCGGCAGCAGAGAGCACCGGCAGCTCCGCCAGGTCGGGATCGCCCTGAATAAAATGTTCTACGTATGCGCGCTGCGCATTATTCACGACCTGTACCGTCGGATCGTCCTGCACCAGCGCCAGATAGCTGTACATCACGTCGGCGGATTTGCCGATGGGCCTGGCGACAAAATCGCGCGTGGCGTGATGCGCGTCGGCCAGCGCCTCGACCAGCGCCGCGTCCTCCTGCGCCAGCGATTTTTTCGCGGCTTTATCATAGATTGGCCGCGCCTCGGCGCGCGCCTGCGTCACCTGCCATTTGCCGCTGTCATTGCTGAGCGTGAGATCGACCACGCCAAGATGATCGCCCCACATGCCGGGCATCACCGCCGGTATGCCGTTCAGGGTGCCCTGTTTGATATCCGCGCCGGGAATGGCCGCGAAGTCGTCGCTGGGGAAGACCGCATGCGCATGGCCAAACATAATGGCGTCAATGCCGGGCACCTGGCTAAGATACCAGACGGAGTTCTCCGCCAGCGCGTGATAAGGCTCGCTGGAGAGGCCGGAGTGAGCGATGGCGACCACGACGTCGGCGCCCTGTTTACGCATTTCCGGCACCCAGCGACGCGCCGTTTCGGTAATATCCTCCACCGTGACTTTGCCCGCCAGGTTCGCTTTGTCCCACACCATGATTTGCGGCGGCACAAAACCGATATAGCCCACCTTTAGCGTATGGGTTTTGCCGTCCCGTCCGGTTACCTGCTCGGGCTTGATAATCCACGGCGTAAAGCGCGGTTTGCCGGTGGCAACATCGATAATATTGGCATTAATATAGGGGAAGTGCGCGCCCGCCAGCGCCTTTTGCAGGTAGTCGAGGCCGTAATTAAATTCATGGTTGCCGAGATTGCCGACGCTGTAGTTCAACCGGTTCATCGCCTGCCAGACCGGATGCGTCTCTCCCGTATTGAGTCCTTTCGCCGCCATATAGTCGCCCAACGGGCTGCCCTGAATCACGTCGCCGTTATCAACCAGCACGCTGTTTTTCACTTCCGCGCGGGCGGCGGCAATCAGCGTGGCGGTGCGCACCAGGCCGAACTTGTCGGTGGGCTTATCTTTGTAGTAATCGAAATCCATCATATTACTGTGCAGATCGGTCGTTTCCATGATGCGCAGATCTACCGTCGCGGCGGAAACCGCCATCGAAACAGCCGACAGAGCCAGTAGCGTTATGCCTTTAATCATTTTTCCTCCTGAAAATAGTCCGTTAACATTCTCAAAATAATCGGCAAACGTGACGTTTCTTCGTATAAATGTGTGACGGCGAACAGATAAATAATCCCTCAGGCCGCCATCATCAGACGCTAAAAAGCGCCGTCGCCGCAAGAGTAATGACAGCGGCGCGTTAAGTATGCTATTGATAAATAAATAATCTGTGGACAGGGCAGGCTGATGAGCGCGGCAAAGGGCGATCAAGCGTCAGATGCTATGCTTAAAGAGTATGATCCTACGCAGTAAGCCTGGCGCTGGCGCAGGGCTTATCCTGATCATCAATAAAGAGGTGGAAAATGTTAGAGCAAATTTGCCAACTGGCGCGCGAAGCGGGCGACGCCATTATGAAGGTCTACAATGGCGAGGCTCCGCTCGACGTTTCTCACAAATCTGACGATTCGCCAGTGACCGCCGCCGATATGGCGGCGCACAACGTTATTATGCGCGGCCTGCAACAACTGACGCCGGAAACGCCGCTGCTCTCAGAAGAAGATCCGCAGAGCTGGGAAGTGCGTCAGCACTGGCAGCGCTACTGGTTAGTCGATCCGCTGGACGGCACCAAAGAATTTATTAAGCGCAACGGGGAGTTCACCGTCAATATTGCCCTGATTGAACAGGGTAAGCCGGTGATGGGCGTGGTCTATGCGCCGGTATTGGGGGTGATGTATTCGGCGGCTGATGGAAAGGCATGGAAAGAAGAGGCAGGGCAGAAAACGCAGATTAAGATCCGTGACGCCCGGCCGCCGCTGGTGGTGGTCAGCCGCTCCCACCGCGACGGGGACGAGCTGGAAGAGTATCTGAAGCAGCTGGGAGAGCATCAAACTATCTCTATCGGCTCCTCTCTGAAGTTCTGCCTGGTGGCGGAAGGCAAAGCGCAGCTCTATCCGCGCTTTGGGCCGACCAATATCTGGGATACCGGCGCGGGACATGCGGTGGCGATCGCCGCCGGCGCGCACGTCCACGACTGGAAAGGGCGCCCGCTGGACTACGCGCCGCGCGAATCTTTCCTTAACCCAGGCTTTCGCGTCTCCATCTTCTGAACTAGTTAAGCAGCTGGTGCAACAGGGCGATCACCTGTTGCACCTCCTCCTGCGTCAGCGCGCCATCTTTGACAAAGCGCACCCGTCCATCCTTATCCAGCACCACCACCGCAGAGCCGCCTTTCTCCAGCTGCCAGGCGCGTTTGGCGACGCCGTCGCTGTCGACGATAAACTGCGACCACGGATACTGCTTTTTATTGTTCTCAATACTGCTGCGCACGAACATACCGGTTCCGGGAATGGCGTCGTCCGTATTGATAATGGTGGTGGTCTGGTAGCGATCGTGCGGCAGCTTCGCCTGCTTGATCGCTTCGATCAGCGCTGCGTTTTTCTCTTTCGCCGATGAGCGTCCGGCGATGTGCTGCAAGACCCGCACCTTGCCGATGAGCTGGGCGCTGTTCCAGGCGCGATAGCTGAACGAATCCTGTTGATAGTTAAGTTCTCCTTTATCACTGATGCCTACCGGCGCAACGCGTTGGCCGTTAACAAAATCGTGGGCGCCGCCGGTTACAGGCAACAACAGGCTCAATACAAGGGCAAACGAGACGCGAGTCATTATTTTTTCCTTTCAGCAGGTGATCGGACCACTTGGTCATGTTTCTGAAATAATAAGCAGCCATGATGCTGCTGTCTCGCCGGCCTGCCAGCTTTGCGGCGGACTGCACAAATTGCTGTCGGCAGAGCGTTTATACTGCGTTAAAAGGCAGTGATAACAGAGTCTCCTGTAATGATGTGTCAGTTCAGTAAAAAACTTTAATTTTAGGAACACAGGAAACGGATGATGTTCTATAGTTTATCGGCATTTGACGCTTCATGGGCGCGTACCGATTTTGGCAACGGCGAAGCGTATTAATTTTTCAGGAGTTGAAAGTAAGATGAAGATTTTTCAGCGTTATAATCCTTTCCAGATCGCTAAATACGTTAAAACATTGTTTAAAGGAAGGATTTATATCAAGGATGTGGGCGCGTTCGAGTTTGATAAAGGCAAGATTCTCGTACCGCGCGTAAAGGATAAGCAGCACTATAGCGTGATGTCGGAAGTGAACCGTCAGGTGCTTCGACTGCAGGCTGAGTATCAGTGATGATACCGGGGCGCGGCAATCGCGCCCTGATGCTGTAAGGCGGTCCGAAAACGTCTGACCGCCTCCCCGCTAAGCTTTCTCTGTTACTCTTCCGTTTCTTTACTGATTGTCAGGGTTGCCGGACGCTCATCAATACGCGTCACCAGCAGCTGATCGATACGGTAGCTGTCAATATCCACCACTTCGAACTTATAGCCGGCGAACTTGACGAAATCGGTGCGTTTCGGGATTTTACGCAGCATATACATCATAAAGCCGCCGATGGTTTCATAGTTGCCCGACTGCGGAAACTCATTGATATCCAGTACGCGCATGACATCGTCAATCGGCGTGCCGCCTTCAACCAGCCATGAGTTCTCGTCGCGTGCGACAATCTGTTCTTCCAGCCCCTGGCCGACCAGATCGCCCATCAACGTGGTCATCACGTCGTTAAGGGTAATGATGCCCACCACCAGCGCATACTCGTTCATGATCACGGCGAAATCTTCGCCAGCGGTTTTGAAGCTTTCCAGCGCCTCAGAAAGCGTCAGGGTATCAGGCACGATCAGCGCGGAGCGAATCTGCACGCCGCTGTTCAGGGCCATACTCTGATTGCCCAGCACGCGCAGCAGCAACTCTTTGGAATCGACATAGCCGACGATATGGTCGATATCGCCGTTGCAGACCAGAAATTTTGAATGCGGATGAAGGGCGATTTTCGTCTTCAGGCTGTTTTCATCTTCATGCAGATCGAACCAGATGACATTTTCACGCGAGGTCATGGAAGAGGGAACGGTGCGCGATTCCAGTTCAAACACGTTCTCGATCAGCTCATGTTCCTGCTTGCGCAACACCCCGGCCAGCGCGCCCGCTTCCACCACCGCATAAATATCATCGGAGGTGATATCGTCTTTACGCACCATCGGGATTTTAAACAGGCGGAAAATCATGTTGGCCATGCCGTTGAAAAACCACACCATCGGGCGGAACAGCAGCAGACAGAAACGCATCGGATTGATAATGCGCAGCGCGATCGCTTCCGGCGCAATCATCCCGATTCGTTTGGGCGTCAGGTCGGCGAACAGAATAAACAGGCTGGTCACCAGGGTAAACGAGCAGATAAAGCTCAGCTGATCGGCCAGCTCCGCAGAAACCAGCCCATCGAACAGGTTGCGAAACGACGGGGAGAAAGCGGAGTCGCCGACGATACCGCCGAGGATGGCGACGGCGTTCAGGCCGATTTGCACGACGGTAAAGAACATGCCCGGCGTTTCCTGCATTTTCAGCACGCGCTGCGCGTTGATATTGCCTTCATCGGCCAGCAGTTTGAGTTTGATTTTACGCGCGGCCGCCAGCGATATTTCCGAAAGTGAAAAAAAGGCGCTGACCGCAATCAACACGAGTATGACAAGCAAGCTATCTAACATATAGAGTCCATTGGTTTTTGATACTTGTCATTTTTGGCCTGGGCAGCGCGCGAAGCGGTATCGCCGGACCTTACGGTTATGCTGAGCTATCCGTGCCAAAAATGTCTGCGCCGGTTCGACACGCAGGGTCGGGGCAGAAAGGAATGACAAAAGCTGTTGTAAAGGCTGCCGTCGATTATAGCAGTAGCGCTATAGCGCCCGCCAGCGCTGTTGCAGCGGCGCGGCGCGCAAAAAACAAGCGGCCAGGTTGCGTCTGAGAAAATAAGGCTTTCCACTACCGATGCGCACAGAATAAGCATTCCCGGTTGTAACGCAGCGCGGGTTTGCGGACAATACGTGCGAAATTTGCATTAACAGCATTTTTTATCCTGGCGTCCACGCGGCCGGTGCGTCAGGCATACAGCTATGCTGTTAGACAAACTTGACGTCGACATAAGCGCTTGTGGGTTGGCGATGTTATTTGTCCCCTAAAAAATATGGGGATTTGGCAGCATTAACAGGAGTAAGCGTGCCACGAATTCATGTCTGTTACATGACCTGTTTGCTGATTGCCGCGCCTGCCGCTCAGGCAGCCAATATCCGCTTACAGCTTGAAGGGTTAAACGGGGAGCTACAGAAAAACGTCCGGGCGAGGCTTTCCACCATTGATACCGATGAGGTCACGGCGGACGGACGTTTTCGCGCGCGCGTAAAAAAAGCGATAGAAGAAGGACTACGCGCGCTGGGCTACTACGAGCCTGATATCGATTTTGAGAGCCGTCCGGCGCCTGCGCGGGGCGGCAGGCCGGTGCTGATCGCGCGGGTGGCGCCCGGCGAACCGGTGAAAATCGCCGGCAGCACCATTATCCTGCGCGGCGATGCGCGCAACGACGCCGATTATCAACAGTGGGTAAAAGAGGGAAGGCCCAAAAACGGCACTATCCTCAACCATGGCAAGTATGACAGCTTCAAAAGCGGCTTTACCAACCTGGCGCTGCGCAACGGTTACTTTGACGGCGATTTTAAGAAAAGCCAGCTTGGGGTGTCGGTGGAGCGACGCGAAGCTTACTGGGATCTCGATTACGACAGCGGCAAGCGCTACCGCTTCGGCGATGTGACGTTCGAAGGTTCGCAAATCCGCGAAGAATATCTGCAACATCTGGTGCCGTTTAAAAAAGGCGACTACTACAGCTCGCGCGATCTGGCGGAGCTGAACCGCCGCCTGTCGGCTACCGGCTGGTTCAACTCGGTAGTGGTGGCGCCGGAATTCGACAAAACCACGCCGGATAAAGTACTGCCGCTCAGCGGCGTAGTATCGCCGCGCACGGAAAACACCATTGAAACCGGTATTGGCTACTCTACGGATGTCGGCCCGCGCCTGAAAACCACCTGGCGCAAACCCTGGGTCAACTCGCGCGGCCACAGCCTGACCACCAGCGCTAATATCTCCGCCCCGGAGCAGCAGCTTGATTTCAGCTATAAGGTGCCGCTGCTGAAAAATCCGCTGGAACAATATTATCTGGTGCAGGGCGGCCTGAAGCGCACCGACCTCAACGACACTAAAGCGGACACCACCACGCTGGCGCTGTCGCGCTACTGGGATAACAGCACCGGCTGGCAAAAAGCGGTCAACCTGCGCTGGAGCCTGGACCACTTTACCCAGGCCAACGTCACCAACACCACCATGCTGATCTATCCCGGCGTCAGCGTTAACCGCACCCGATCGCGCGGCGGCCTGATGCCGTCATGGGGCGATTCGCAGCGCTACTCCGTTGATATCTCCGACACCACCTGGGGCTCCGACGTCGATTTCCTCGTCTTGCAGGCGCAAAACGTCTGGATCCGCACGCTGGCCGAGCGGCACCGCTTTGTCGCGCGCGGCAATCTTGGTTGGATCGAAACCAACGATTTCGAAAAAGTGCCGCCCGACCTGCGCTTCTTCGCCGGCGGCGACCGCAGTATTCGCGGCTATAAATACAAAGGCATCTCGCCGCGCGACGAGGACGGCAAGCTGACCGGCGCCTCTAAGCTGGCGACCGGATCGCTGGAGTATCAGTACAACGTGACCGGCAAGTGGTGGGGCGCGGTGTTCGTCGACTCCGGCGAGGCGGTTAACGACATTAAGCAGAGCAACTTCAAAACCGGCGCTGGCATCGGCGTCCGTTGGCAGTCGCCCGTGGGGCCGATCAAGTTCGATCTGGCGCGGCCCATCGACGATAAAGAGGAACACGGATTGCAGTTTTACATCGGACTGGGGCCTGAACTATGAAGCTATGGAAAAAGGTCCTGATCGGGATTCTGATCTTTTTAGCGGTGCTGTTGGGCGGCGTGCTGTTTCTGGTGGGCACCACGCCCGGTCTGCATCTGCTGCTGAACGGCGCGGCGCGCTGGGTGCCTGGGTTCTCTATCAAACAGGTGGACGGCGGCTGGCGCAACCTGACGCTCAAAGACGTGCAGTATGAGATGCCGGGCGTGACGGTCAGCGCGGGCGAATTTCATCTGGCGGTGCAGCTGGGCTGTTTGAAAAACTCCGCCTTCTGCGTCAACGATCTGGGGTTGAAGGATGTCAATGTCGTGGTCGACAGCAGCAAGATGACGCCCGCTGGCGAACCGCCGCCGGAAGAGGAAAGCGGCTCAGGCGAGATCAGCACGCCTTATCCGATTACGCTGCGTCATCTCAGCCTGCACAATATTAACGTTAAAGTTGACGACACTGCCATTTCGCTGCTGGATTTCACCAGCGGACTGCACTGGCAGGAGCGTGCGCTGACGCTTACCCCGACGCATATTCAGAGCCTGCTGGTGGCGCTGCCGAAAGCGGCGAAGGTCGCCAATGAGCAGGTGGTGCAGCCGAAGATTCAGCAGCCTCAGCCGCAGGAAAAACCGCTGGGCGAAACGCTGAAGGCGATGTTTGACCAGCCGCTGCTGCCCTCAATGCCCGATTTCCGCCTGCCGCTCGATATCGAGGTACAGGAAATTGTCGGCGAGCAGCTGCGTCTCACCGGCGATACCGATCTGGCGGTGAACCGGCTGCTGCTGAAAGCGAAAACGCAGGATCGTCTGCTGCAGCTGCAAACGTTGGATATCGATTCGCCGCAGGGACAGGTAAAAGCCAACGGAGAGGCGCGGCTGGCGGATAACTGGCCGGTCGATTTCACCCTGAACGGCGCGCTCAAGGTGGAGCCGCTGAAGGGGGAGAAGATTAAAATGACGCTGGGCGGCGCGATGCGTCAGCAGCTTCAGCTGGCGCTCAACCTGTCCGGCCCGCTCGATGCGCAGCTGAGCGGCCAAACCGAACTGGCGACCGCCGGGCTGCCGTTGCAGCTGAAGCTGACCAGCCCGCAGCTGCGCTGGCCGCTGACCGGCGCGACGCAGTATCAGGCCGATAATCTGGACTTCAGCTTTAGCGGCAAGGCGACCGATTATGTGATGTCGCTGCGCGCCGCGCTGAAGGGCGAGGCGATCCCGCCAGCCGGGCTGGCGCTGGACGGCAAGGGCAACGTTGAGCAGTTCAGCCTGGATAAGCTGCGTCTTTCGGCACTGAAGGGCCATGCCGATCTCAGCGGCGTGGTGGACTGGAGTAAAGCGATCAGCTGGCGCAGCGAACTGACTCTCTCCGGCATCAATACCGCGCAGCAGTATCCCGACTGGCCCGCCACGCTGGACGGCAAAGTCACCACCCGCGGCAGTGTCTACGGCGGCAGCTGGCAGATGCGCGTGCCGGAACTACAGCTGCGCGGCAAGGTGAAGCAGAACGCAGTTTCCGCCGACGGCACCCTGTACGGCAATAGTTATAACCAGTGGAATATTCCCGGCATCAAGCTGGTGCTGGGCCGCAACAACCTGAACGTGAAGGGCGAACTGGGCGACGCGTTGAATCTGGACGCCACGATCGACGCGCCGCACCTGGACAATGCGCTGCCCGGTCTTGGCGGCGTGGCGAAAGGCATCATCAAAGCGCGCGGCACGCTGCAGGCGCCGGAGCTGCTGGCGGATCTCACCGCCACCGGCCTGCGCTGGCAGGAACTGAACATCGCCCGCGTCCGGCTGGAAGGCGACGTGCGATCCAGCGATCGCGTGGCGGGCAAGCTGGCGCTGCGCGTTGATCAGCTGAAGCAGGCCTCACTGACCATCAGTCGCCTGACGCTGGATGCCGACGGCGATGAGAAAAAGCATCAGCTGAAGCTTCAGGTGAACGGCGAGCCGGTTTCCGGCCAGCTGATGCTGAACGGCAGCTTCGATCGTCAGCAGCAGCGCTGGCAGGGCACGCTGAACAACACCGTCTTCGATACGCCGGTCGGCGAATGGCGTCTGACGCGCGCCATGTCCATCGACTACCTGAACGCTCGCCAGACCGCCACCATCGGCGCGCACTGCTGGCGCAACCCGAACGCGCAGCTCTGCGTGCCGCAGCCGATCGAGGCGGGGCCGGAAGGCCATGCGCGCGTCGAGTTGAACCGTTTCGACCTGGCGATGGTGCGGCCTTTCCTGCCTGATGAAACGCAGCTGGTGGGCCTGTTCAGCGGCGACGCCGACGTCAGCTGGCGCAGCGACGGCTCGCTGCCGACCGGACGCGTGGCACTGAAGGGACGCGGCGTGAAGGTGACGCAGGATGTGCAGGGCAACGCGCTGCCGATCGCTTTCGATACGCTGAACCTTAACGCTGGCATGCGCGACGGCCGCGCCGAGCTGGACTGGCTGCTGCGCATCGCCAACAACGGCCAGTTCGACGGTAAAGTGCAGATCGGCGATCCGCAGAAACGTCGTACTCTGTCGGGCAATATCAATATCAATAACATTTCGCTGGCGCTGCTGAATCCGGCGCTGATGCGCGGCGAAAAAGTGGCGGGCATACTCAGCAGCAACCTGCGGCTGGGGGGCGACCTGCAACGTCCGCAGGTCTATGGTCAGCTGGGGCTGCGCGACGTGGATATCGACGGCAGCTTTATGCCGGTCGATTTGAACAGCGCCAATCTCAATATGGTGTTTAACGGCATGCGCTCCACGCTGGAAGGACTGATCCAGACGGCGCACGGGCAGATCAATCTCAATGGCGACGCGGACTGGAGCCAGCTGGATAACTGGCGCGCCCGCATCGCCGCGCGCGGCGATCGCGTGCGGGTTACCGTGCCGCCGATGGTGCGCATGGACGTGTCGCCGGATCTCACCTTTGAAGCCTCGCCCGTCGCGTTCAATCTCGATGGCCGCGTCGATGTGCCCTGGGCGCGCATTATCGTACAGGAGGTGCCGGAGAGCGCAACCGGCGTCTCTTCCGATGAAGTGCTGCTGGATGAAAACCTCAAGCCGGTCGCACCGCAAACGGCGGCGATTCCCATCAACAGCAACCTGATTATTCACGTCGGCGACGATGTGCGTCTCAGCGCGTTCGGCCTGAAGGCGAAGCTGAACGGCGATCTGAAGCTGGTGCAGGATAAGCGCGGTCTGGGGCTGAACGGCCAGATCAACATTCCATCCGGCCGCTTCCACGCCTATGGACAGGATCTGGTGGTGCGCAAAGGCGAGTTGCAGTTCGCCGGCCCGCCGGACCAGCCGTATGTCAACCTGGAAGCGATCCGTAACCCGGAGGCGACCGAGGATGGCGTCACCGCCGGTCTGCGCGTGACCGGCCTGGCGGACGAGCCGAAAGCGGAGATTTTCTCCGATCCGGCGATGTCGCAGCAGGAGGCGCTTTCTTATCTGTTGCGCGGTCAGGGACTCGATACCAACGGCGACAGTAATGCCCTGTCTTCAGCTTTGGTGAGTTTAGGGGTTGCACAAAGTGGTCAGGTTGTGGGTAAAATCGGCGAGACCTTCGGCGTCAGTAATCTCGCCCTTGACACTGCCGGTGTTGGCGACAGCCAGCAGGTGCAGGTCAGCGGCTACGTACTGCCGGGGCTACAAGTAAAATATGGGGTTGGCATCTTTGATTCACTGGCGACTTTAACCTTGCGTTATCGCCTGATGCCCAAACTCTATCTGGAAGCAGTGTCCGGCATCGACCAGGCACTCGATTTGCTCTATCAGTTTGAGTTTTAGCAATGCGAATAATTGTCTACGGCAGTTTACGGCGCAAACAGGGAAACAGTCACTGGATGACAAACGCGCAGTGGCTCGGCGATCATCAGATTGAGGGCTACGACCTTTACAACCTGGGCCTCTATCCCGGCGTCGTGCCGGGCGAGGGCACGGTGTACGGGGAAGTTTACCGGATTGACGCCAGTACGTTGGGCGAACTGGACGCGCTTCGAACCAGCGGCGGCGAATACAAGCGCCAGCTGATTCAGACGCCGTACGGCAGCGCCTGGATGTATGTGTATCAACGTTCGGTCGCAGGACTGACGCGCATCTCAAGCGGCGACTGGCTGCGGCGGGATGAGGCTTCATCCGGGGAATAAAAAAACACCGCCTTGTGGGGCGGTGTTTTTGTATCAGCCTAGTGAGCGAACTCACCGGGCAAATTATTTCTTCGCCGCGCGCTCGAAAGAGGTGCGGATCTCTTCTTTAGCCGCTTCTGCGTTATCCCAGCCGTCGACTTTAACCCACTTGCCTTTTTCCAGATCTTTGTAGTGTTCAAAGAAATGGGTGATCTGCGCGCGCAGCAGTTCCGGCAGGTCGTTCACATCTTTGATGTGATCATACTCTTTAGAGAGTTTAGTGTGCGGTACCGCAACCAGCTTGGCGTCTTCGCCAGATTCGTCGGTCATTTTCAGCACGCCGACCGGACGGCAGCGGATCACGGAACCCGGCTGCAGCGGGTAAGGGGTCGGAACCAGCACGTCAACCGGATCGCCATCCAGGGAGAGGGTGTGGTTGATGTAGCCGTAGTTGCACGGATAGAACATAGCGGTCGACATAAAGCGGTCAACAAACAGCGCGCCAGATTCTTTATCCACTTCATATTTGATCGGATCGGCGTTGGCCGGGATCTCGATGATGACATAGATATCTTCTGGCAGGTCTTTACCGGCTGGAACCTGGTTCAAACTCATCTCGCTTTCCTTCATTCGTCATAAGTTGAGTGACGGCTATTATAGCCAACTGGCAATGAAAGTATGCCCCCTTTTTCGGCTTTCGGAATGCTCCAGCCGCGGCTATTTATTGAAAATAAACAGCGAAACCAGGCCGGCGGCGATCAGCGGCCCCACCGGCACGCCGCGAAACAGGGAAACGCCGATAATCGTGCCGATCAGCAAACCGCCGACGATGGTCGGTTGACTGCTCATCAGCGCCACGCCGCGGCCGCCCAGCCAGGACACCACAATGCCCACCACGATCGCCAACAGCGATTTCCAGTCGAGAAACGATTTCAGCAGCGTACTGGCCGGCAGCGAGCCGCTGGCCAGCGGCGCCATCACGCCCACCGTTAAAATAATGATCCCCAGGGTCAGCCCCTGTTTCTCCACGTACGGAAAAAATTGGGAAAGCGGCGTCACTTTAAGCAGCAGCAGAATGGCGATAGAGATCGTCACCGCCGTGTTATGGACCAGCAGGCTGAGGCCGCCGAGTACAACTAATATCAAAACAGACGCATAGGCCGTCATCGCACGCTCCGCATGCAAGCCAAACAGGGAAGCCGTCACTATAACAACGGATTGAAACAGGCGCGAGACGCGTGTGGCATAACGAGGCGGGGACGCGGCGGGCATGCCGGCAAAAAAAACCGCCTGCGGAAGGCAGGCGGCTTGATACTCATCAGGACTGATGATCGTCTGGATATTCACGCATAAAGCGCTCCACATCCTCAACCATCGCATCATTGCCGACGAAGAACGGGCTACGCTGATGCAACGCTTCCGGCTGCAAATCGAGAATGCGGTTTTTACCGTCGCTCGCTTTGCCGCCCGCCTGTTCGGCGAGAAACGCCATCGGGTTGCATTCGTACAGCAGGCGCAGCTTGCCGCTGGGGTGGCTGGCGGTGCTGGGGTAGAGATAGATGCCGCCTTTCAGCAGGTTACGGTGGAAATCCGCCACCAGCGAGCCGATATAGCGCGACGTGTAAGGGCGGTGGGTCGCTTTATCTTCTTCCTGACAGAACTTGATGTACTTCTTCACGCCCTGCGGGAAACGAATATAGTTGCCTTCGTTGATGGAGTAGGTGTAGCCCTTCTCCGGGAAGGTCATGCGTTCCTGGCTCAGGCAGAAAACGCCCAGCGACGGATCGTAGGTGAAGGCGTGCACGCCGCAGCCGGTAGTGTAGACCAGCATGGTTGACGAGCCGTAAACCACATAGCCGGCGGCGACCTGCTTATTGCCCGGCTGCATAAAGTCTGCTTCCGTCACCGGCGTGCCTGGCGGCGTTACGCGGCGATAAATTGAGAAAATCGTCCCGACGGAAACGTTTACGTCGATGTTGGACGAGCCATCCAACGGGTCCATCAATACCACGTACTTACCGTTTTCCACGCCTTCGAAGATGACGATCTCGTCTTCTTCTTCAGAGGCGATGCCGGCGACGATGCCGCGTGCTTTGAGCGCCGCCTTCAGCTTTTCGTTGGCGAACAGATCGAGCTTCATCTGTTGTTCGCCCTGAACGTTTTCCACGCCGCTGGCGCCCAGAATATCAACCAGACCGGCTTTATTAATATCGCGGTGGATAATTTTAGCGCCCAGCTTAATAGCGGAGATCAGCGCGGTCAGTTCACCGGTGGCATGCGGAAAGTCGTGTTGCTTCTCGACGATAAATTCGCCTAATGTTTTCATAACACAATCCCTGAATCTACGATGGAATAGCAGCATAGGGTACAAAGCTGCAACGTATGCCATGGCAGTTTAGCCGAATGAACCGCAAAGACCATAGGCCAAATCCGTTTCTTCCCGCGTCGCTCGGCGTTACACTGTGTTCCGAACTTTTTTCGTAAACGGACCTTTTATGCGTATTCATATCCTTGGTATCTGTGGCACCTTTATGGGCGGGCTGGCGATGCTGGCGCGGGCGATGGGCCATGAAGTGACCGGCTCCGATGCCAATGTTTATCCGCCGATGAGCGTGCTGCTGGAGAATCAAGGTATTGATTTAATTCAGGGTTACGACGCCAGTCAGCTCGAGCCCGCGCCGGATCTGGTGATCATCGGCAACGCGATGACGCGCGGCAACGCCTGCGTGGAAGCGGTGCTGGAGCGCAACATTCCCTATATGTCCGGGCCGCAGTGGCTGCATGATTTCGTGCTGCGCGACCGCTGGGTGATCGCCGTCGCCGGCACCCATGGCAAAACCACCACCGCCGGCATGACAGCG
Source organism: Mixta sp. (assembly GCF_024610815.1). Classification (NCBI taxonomy): domain Bacteria; kingdom Pseudomonadati; phylum Pseudomonadota; class Gammaproteobacteria; order Enterobacterales; family Erwiniaceae; genus Mixta; species Mixta sp. The sequence continues at coordinate 30,306 of NZ_JANION010000148.1, read as the reverse complement.
TGGATTTTACAGGCCTGCGGGCTGGAACCGGGCTTTGTCATCGGCGGCGTGCCGGGGAATTTCTCCGTTTCCGCCACTTTAGGAAAAAGCCCATTCTTCGTTATCGAGGCGGATGAATATGACTGCGCCTTTTTCGACAAGCGTTCTAAATTTGTCCACTACTGCCCGCGCACGCTGATCCTGAATAACCTTGAATTCGACCATGCGGATATCTTTGACGATCTGCGCGCGATTCAGAAACAGTTCCACCATCTGGTGCGCATCGTGCCGGGACAGGGAAAAATTCTGCTGCCGGAGCATGACGCCAACCTGAAGCAGGTCATGGCGATGGGCTGCTGGAGCGAGCAGGAGACCGTAGGCGAACATGGCCGCTGGCAGGCGAAAAAGCTGACGCCGGACGCGTCGCGCTGGGAAGCCTGGCTGGACGGCGAGCGCGTAGCGGAAGTGAACTGGTCTCTGGTGGGCGAGCACAACATGCATAACGGCCTGATGGCGATTGCGGCGGCGCGTCATGTCGGCGTGAAACCGGAAGACGCCGGACGCGCGCTGGATGAATTTATCAATGCACGTCGCCGTCTGGAGCTACGCGGCGAAGCGAACGGCATCAAGGTGTACGATGACTTCGCACACCATCCTACGGCGATTCTGGCGACGCTGGCGGCGCTGCGCAGCAAAGTTGGCGGCACCGCCCGCATCCTCGCCGTACTGGAGCCGCGCTCCAACACCATGAAGCTCGGCGTCAGCAAAGAAGATTTAGCCCCCGCGCTGGGGCGCGCCGACGAGGTGTTCCTCTATCAGCCGCATCATATTCCGTGGCAGGTGGCGGAAGTGGCGGACGCCTGTATTCAGCCCGCGTTCTGGAGCGCCGATATCGATACGCTGGTGGAAACCATCGCCAAACATGCGCATCCGGGCGACACCATTCTGGTGATGAGCAACGGCGGTTTCGGCGGCATTCATCAGAAACTGTTGGATCGTCTGGGCAAATAGTCGGCGTTTATCAACCCGCGTCGTAAAGGGCGCGGGAAGACAGAAGGGGAAGGCCAGCGCTACGCTCCAACAGAAAGAGCGTAACGCGGCGCGAGATCAGGCGGTTTCCGCCAGTTCGCGCAGGTACTGAAAAATCTGCCGGTAGGCCTTGGGCGGCTTATTGGCCGCTTTCTCTTTCTGCGCATTGCGGATCATGCTGCGCAGCTGCTGACGATCCGCATGCGGCCAGAGGTTCAGCACGTCGGCAATCGCATCATCGCCCTGTTCCACCAAACGATCGCGCATCGCTTCCAGCTTGTGGAACAGCGCAATCTGCTGGTTATGGCGGTTCTTCAGCTTATCCAGCGCCTGGTAGATCGGGTCGGGATCGCGCGCGCGCAGCAGCTTGCCGATCAGCTGCAGTTGACGGCGGCGGCCCTCTTTCTTGATGCGCTGCGCCAGTTCAATGGCGTCGCGCAGCTCTTCGTCCAGCGGCAGGCGATCCAGGGAATTTTTACCCAGTTCCACCATCTCCGCGCCAAGGCGTTTCAGCTCCTCGGCGTCACGTTTAATCTCACTCTTACTGACCCAAATAATCTCTTCATCTTCTTCTTCTTGATTATCCGGTACGTCGTCGAGCCACTCTTCGGGGTGTTTCGTCATTATCAGGCTCCTGAAAAAGAGGCTAATGCTATCAGGTTACGCGGCTACTGCGAAATTGTTCTCTGAGTCTGTTAGACTCCAGATTAAGGATACAACTCACGCGTTGCCGTGCATTATCTGGTTTAAGCAGGCTAAGCCAGCGCGGCAGACCGTACTCATCATATTATGGTAGGTCAATGAAAATACTTACTCAGGTTGCAGAACAACGTAAAGTGCTGGAGCAGGCGGTCGCCCAGGCGCTGGAACTGGCGAAAGCGGACACCGACGGCGCTGAAGTAGCGGTCAGTAAAACGACGGGTATCGGCGTCAGTACGCGTTATGGTGAGGTAGAAAACGTCGAGTTCAACAGCGATGGCGCGCTGGGTATCACCGTTTACTGGCAAAACCGCAAGGGCAGCGCCTCGTCCACCGATCTCAGCCCCGATGCGATCAAACGTACCGTACAGGCGGCGGTGGATATCGCCCGCTACACCTCGCCCGATCCTTTCGCTGGCATGGCCGATCGCGAGCTGCTGGCGTTCGACGCGCCGGATCTCGATCTTTTCCATCCGTGGGAGATCGATCCTGATAAAGCGATCGAGCTGGCGGCGCGCGCTGAGCAGGCTTCGCTACAGGCAGATAAGCGCATTACCAATACCGAAGGCGGCAGCTTCAATAGCCACGTCGGGATTAAAGTGTTCGGCAACAGCCACGGCATGTTGCAGAGCTACTGCTCCAGCCGCCATTCGCTCTCCAGCTGCGTGATTGCGGAAGCGGAAGGCGATATGGAGCGCGACTACGCCTATACCATCGGTCGGTCGATGAGCGATTTACAGTCGCCGGAATGGGTGGGACAGGAGTGCGCGCGCCGCACGCTTTCTCGTCTGGCCCCGCGTAAATTGCCGACGATGAAAGCGCCGGTGCTGTTCGCGCCGGAAGTGGCGACCGGGCTGTTCGGCCATCTGGTCGGCGCCATCAGCGGCAGCAGCGTCTATCGTAAATCAACCTTCCTGCTCGATGCGCTGGGCACGCAGATCCTGCCGCAATGGCTCACCATTGAAGAGAAGCCACACCTGCTGAAAGGCCTGGCCTCGACGCCGTTCGACAGCGAAGGCGTGCGGACGCAGGATCGCGAGATTGTGAAAAACGGGGTGCTGCAAAGCTGGCTGTTGACCAGCTACGCCGCGCGCAAGCTGGGGCTGCAAAGCACCGGTCACGCCGGTGGCATCCATAACTGGCGCATCGCCGGTCAGGGCAGCAGCTTTGACGATCTGCTGAAGCAGATGGGCAAAGGCCTGGTCGTAACCGAGCTGATGGGTCAGGGCGTTAGCGGCATTACCGGCGACTACTCGCGCGGCGCAGCGGGCTTCTGGGTGGAAAACGGCGAAATTCAGTATCCGGTAAGCGAAATTACCATTGCCGGTAATCTGAAGGATATGTGGCGCAACATCGTGACCGTCGGCAACGATATTGAAACGCGCAGCAATATTCAGTGCGGCTCCGTGCTGCTGCCGGAAATGAGCATCGCCGGACAATAATCATTAAATAACCGCACCGGGCGTTTAAAACGCCCGTTTTTTTTCGCCTGTCTTTCTTACTATTGCACGGTTATAAACGTTAATTTGACGTTATTTTCGCGTAATAAAATGATGTTCACGCCCGCATTCATCACATTTCCTTATTCTTCATTTTCTTTTTAGCGCTTTAATTCCCTCTGACAATCAGGGGCTTACCTTTTCGTGAGTTTTTCGCACCCGCCCTGCAAGAAATAATCTTTTTTAACTGCGCAGATGCGCAAAATAATTTTTTGCGACCTCGCGCACCTTCTGCGCCTCTATTTCCACTTTCAGGCGGAAAAAGTCGGGCTACAAACTCGCAGGGGTTAACGGTACTTTGTTTTCAACACGAAAAAATGGAACGTCAGTTAATCAGGAGTGGGGAAGGTGAATAACATAGCGGAACAGAAGTCGGCAAGCGACGCGGAGATTGCAGCGCTCGCCGAGCGGGTAATGAAACAGATCGAGGCGCTTTTTACCGCTGAGGCTATTTATCCAAATGCGGTGCAGCAGCAGATGCTGGCCTCCCACGTACGCGCGATGGCGCTGCGTTCGCTAACCGGCGAACCGTTGCCGGAAGTGGAAGCCGAACTGTTTGAAGATATCTCGCCGGAGTCGATGCGTCTGGCACAGCAGGTGGTCGATCTGTTCGGCAATCTGCCGCGCGAAGAGGCGTGGTTGCTTTCGGTGCATTTTGAAGTGGCAAAAGCGAATTAATCATCGGGCAGGCGCAGCCCTGCCGGCAGTCAGCAAATACAACAGAAGGAATGCAGTATGGTAACCGTAGTGATTGGCGATCGTTTAGGTAAAGGACAGAAAGTCGCGGCTGGCATTGAAAAAGCGGGCGGACGCGCGGTGGTTGTCCCGGGCGTGGCGGCGGATATGAAGCTGGGCGACGTAATGAAAGCAGAAAATGCCGATTTCGGCATTTCATTCTGCGGCAGCGGCGGCGCGGGCGCGATTACGGCGCAAAACAAATATGGCTATAAAGCCAGGCACGGCATGCGCTCTATTGACGAAGGCGTAACGGCGATTAACGAAGGCGCGACGGTGCTGGGTTTTGGTTTTATGGACAAAGAGGAACTGGGCGAGAAGCTGGTGCAGGCCTGGAATAAAAAGTACGGCAGCTGAGTATGAAAGAACAATTCACGACCTCGGTTCTCGTTAAAGGCAAAGGCGATACGCGAGGCAAAGCCTTTGCCGATGCTCTCAGCCGTGTTCAGCAGCAGGTGCTGCAATCCACGAACAAAATTTTGCTGCGCATCGAACCACAGGACGTAAAGGTTATTCGGGCGCAACAGAGCGTCAAAAAGGAAAAGTTTCTGTTTTTCTTTCTGGCACGTGAGCGGCGGAATTACAGCGTGGAGCTGGAAATTACCGTCAACGTTACCGTAATTGATACTGACAAGGTGGAGTTTACGGTAGCGCAATAAAAACGTTGGGCGATAAGACATAAGGAAAGACTGATGTTTTTAATTATTCTCTTTAAGTCGCTGGTCATCGGCGGGCTGGTAGGCGTGGGCGTTGGCGCCGGCGCCGCGCGTATGTTTCATGCGCCAACCTCGCAGGGGATGGGCGCATTTCGAACACTGGGCGAATTAAACTCCTGTGAAGGCGATCCCGCCTCTCACTTCTCTTTTGGTCTCGGCTTCTTCTTTAACGCATGGGCTTCTTCGGTTGCGGCTGGCTCCTTCACGCAGGATGTGGATCACCGCATTATCCCCAACTGGGGCGCGGCGGCGCTGATGGTGAAAAACCGCAACGTGGCGGAAACGCTGCACGATCCGAAAAAAATGGCTATCGCCTGCGGCCTTATCGGCATGTTCGTAGTGGCGTTCCTGAATTCCACCGCGTCGGCAGTGCCGGAAGCGTTGCAGGTCACGGCGGTGAAAGTGCTGGTGCCGGCGGCTAACCTGCTGGTCAACACCGTGATGCCGGTGATCTTCTGGCTGGCGGCGATTGACGCCGGTAAAAAATCGGGCTTCTGGGCCACCATCTTCGGCGGTCTCGCGCAGCTGATTATGGGCAACGCCGTGCCGGGTCTGGTGCTGGGCATCCTGATCGGCAAAGGCGTGGAAGAGAGCGGCTGGAACAAAGTCACCAAAGTGATGATGTTCTCTATTGTACTGCTGTTCGTGCTGAGCGGCTTCTTCCGCGGATTCGATCTTAAGCTGCTGGAATCGTTCCATATGGGTGCGCCGAACTGGCTTGAGATGATCCATAACGGACTGAGCGGAAAATAATCGGGAGCATAACGATGAACGAAACAAAAAGCGGATTCTGGTACGCGGACTGGTCTTTCCCGATCTTTGTCGGCCTGCTGTCCGCCGGCGTGTTCGCCGGTACCCATATGTACTACCTCTACGGCATCGGTGCGTTTAACGAAGTCGCCTTTGTCTCGATGCTGCGCTCCGGCATGGAGACCGGCGTTTACGGCGCGGTCGCCGCCTTCGGCGCCAGCTTCCTGTTCGCACGCATCATTGAAGGCTCGCTGGTGGGCATTCTTGATATCGGCGGCGCGATCCAGACCGGCGTCGGGCTGGGCGTACCGGCGCTGCTGCTGGGCGCAGGCATTGAATTTCCGGTTACCAATTTCGCCGCGTCGCTGGCGACCGGCCTCGTTATCGGTCTGGCGATCGGCTACGTGATCATTCTGGCGCGTAAATTCACCATCAATCAGAGCGACTCCACCTACGGGGCGGACGTAATGATGGGCGCGGGCAACGCCTCCGGTCGCTTCCTTGGACCGTTGATCATCCTCTCCGCTATGGGTGCCTCCATTCCTATCGGCCTCGGTTCGCTGATTGGCGCGCTGCTGTTCTACCTCTGGAACAAACCGATCACCGGCGGCGCCATCCTGGGCGCGATGGTGCTGGGCGCGATCTTCCCGGTAGCGCTGTAATTCACCGCGGGCCTGCGCGTTATAGCAGGCCCGCCAGAGAGAGGTTCTCATGTTTGATCTGATTATTCGTCGCGCCAGACTGGTGGATGAACGGCTGGTCGATATCGCCATTCAGGACGGAAAAATCGCTGCGGTCGGCGAGGTTGTCGGCGAAGCGAAGCAGGAAAAGGTGCTGGACGGCACCGTGTGGGTCAGCGCGGGCTGGATCGATTCTCATGTTCACTGCTACCCGAAATCACCCATTTATCATGATGAAGCGGATCGCATCGGCGTCGCGACCGGCGTCACCACGGTGGTGGATGCGGGCAGTACCGGCGCGGACGATATCGATGACTTTTATCAGCTGACGCGCCAGGCGGAAACGCAGGTTTACGCGCTGCTGAATATCGCCCGCACCGGCATCGTCACGCAGAATGAACTGGCCGATCTAAGCCAGATCGATAAAGTCGGCGTCAGGGATGCGCTACAGCGCCTGCCCGGTTTTATTCTCGGCATCAAAGCGCGCATCAGCAGCAGCGTGGTGGGGCAGAACGGCGTCCGTCCGTTGCAGATGGCCAAAGAGATCCAGCAGGAAAACGGCGGCCTGCCGCTGATGGTGCATATCGGCAACAACCCGCCGAATCTCGATGAAATCGCCGACCTGCTCACCTCCGGCGACATTATTACCCACTGCTATAACGGCAAACCCAACCGTATTTTGACGCCTGCGGGTGAACTGCGCCTGGCGGTGAAAAAGGCGATCGCGCGCGGCGTGCGGCTGGACGTCGGCCACGGCAGCGCCAGTTTCAGTTTCGAAGTGGCGCGTCAGGCGATTGCGCAGGGCATCCTGCCCGACACCATCAGCTCCGATATTTACTGCCGCAACCGTATTGAAGGCCCGGTGAGAAGCCTGGCGCACGTCATGTCGAAATTCTTTAGCGTAGGAATGACGCTGCCGCAGATTATCGACTGCGTGACCTGGAAGGCGGCGGAAGGGTTGCGCCTGAAGCGGAAAGGGCGCCTGGAGCCGGGCTACGACGCCGATCTCACGCTGTTTACCTTTAGCGATGAGGTGCGCCCGCTGGATGATTCAGAGGGTGAAAGCGTACTGGGCCATCAACATTTTGTGCCGCTGGCGGCGGTCGTTGCCGGACAGTGGAAGGTTACCGATGAAGGGAAAGCAAATCATGTCTTCGATTTATGAAAAGTATGGCCTGAAGCAGGTGATCAACGCTTCCGGGCGCATGACCATTCTGGGGGTTTCCACGCCGTCGGCGGATGTGGTGGATACGGTAAAATATGGCCTGAATCACTATTTTGAAATCAAAGATTTAGTTGATAAAACCGGCACCTATATTGCCGGTCTGCTCGGCGCGGAAAACGCCGTGGTGGTCTCCTGCGCCTCTGCGGGCATCGCGCAGTCAGTAGCGGCGGTGATTGTGAAAGACGATCGCTGGCTGCTGGATAATCTGCATACCGCCGCGCTGACGGTGCCGCATGAAATCGTGCTGCCGAAAGGGCACAACGTTAATTTTGGCGCGCCGGTCGGCACCATGGTGGCGCTGGGCGGCGGCCGTCTGGTTGAGGCGGGCTACGCCAACGAATGTTCCGCCGAGCAGCTTTCCGCTGCGGTGACGCCGCAAACCGCGGCGATTATGTATATAAAATCGCACCACTGCGTGCAAAAGAGCCATCTCAGCGTTGAGCAGGCGGCGTCGGTGGCGCGCAAGCATAACGTGCCGCTGATCGTCGACGCCGCGGCGGAAGAAGATCTGCAACGTTACTACCAGCAGGGCGCCGATCTGGTGATCTACAGCGGCGCCAAAGCGATCGAAGGGCCGACCAGCGGCCTGGTGGTCGGCAAGCATCAGTACGTTGAATGGGTAAAACGCCAGTCGGCGGGCATTGGCCGGGCGATGAAGGTCGGCAAAGAGGGTATCCTCGGCCTGACGCAGGCGATTGAAAACTACCTGACGCGCGAAAAAGAGAGCGGGGCGCAGATGGTCGAGAAGATGTCCGCCTTTATCGACAACCTGAACGGTCTGACCGGCGTGACCGCGCGCGTGGTGTGGGACGCCGCGGGCCGTGATATCGCCCGCGCGGAGATCCATTTTGACGAGGCGGCTATCGGTCAAACTACCGGCGAGCTGGTACAGGCGCTGAAAGAGGGCGCGATCGCCATCTATTTCCGCGGTTATAAGGCGAACGAAGACATTGTCGAAGCGGACGTGCGCAGCGTGACGCCGGAACAGCTCAACACCATTTTCCTTAGCATTAAGGCACTGATTACAGGAGCGAAACAAGCATGAAGCTGACGCCTGATTTTTATCAAAACCGTGTCTGCCTGAACGTACTGGCAGGATCGAAAGCGAACGCGCAGGCCATCTGGCAGGCGGCTGAAGGTCACGTGCTGGTCGGCGTGCTGTCAAAAAACTACGCCAGCGTAGAGCACGCCGTGAAAGATATGCGTGAATACGCCGCGCTGATCAACAACGCGCTTTCCGTCGGCCTTGGCGCCGGCGATCCGCGTCAGTCGGCGATGGTCAGCGAAATCAGCCGTGAAGTGCAGCCGCAGCACGTTAACCAGGTCTTTACCGGCGTCGCCACCAGCCGCGCTCTGCTGGGCCAACAGCAAACGGTGGTGAACGGTCTGGTATCGCCTACCGGCACGCCCGGCAGGGTTAAGATCTCAACCGGCCCGCTGAGCGCGCAGGCGCCGGATGCCATTGTGCCGGTAGAAACGGCTATCGCCATGCTGAAAGATATGGGCGGCAGCTCCATTAAATATTTTCCGATGGGCGGCCTGAAGGCGGTCGATGAGTTTACGGCGGTCGCGCAGGCCTGTGCGAAGCACGACTTCTGGCTGGAGCCGACCGGCGGCATCGATCTGGACAACTATGAGGCGATTTTGCAGATTGCGCTGGATGCTGGGGTCAGCAAAATTATCCCGCATATCTACAGCTCGATTATTGATAAAGCGTCCGGCGACACGCGACCTGACGATGTCAGGACGTTGCTGGCCATCACTAAAAAACTGGTAGGCTAACCCGCGTCGCCAGCGGCGAACGCGCCAGAAATGAGGAAAAAAGCGATGCGACTGTTTCCTGCACTTATGGTATTAATCAGCGTTGCGCCGCTGGCGGAGGCGTCTCCCTGGGCTTTTGTCGGCACCCATCAGCCGCACGGCGAGGGCGTCTATCGCTTTCGCGTTGCATCGGACGGCTCGCTGCATGACAAAACCGCAGTAAGCCGCCTGCCTGATGCGGCGCAGCTGACGATCAACGCGCAGGGCGACGTGCTGTATGTCGCCAGCGAAAGCGATCCAGGCACGATTACCGCTTACCGGCTGGATAAGGTGGGCGGGCTGACGGAAATTAATCAGGCCAGCGCCGAAGGCAGCGGTCCGGTTTATCTCTCGCTGACGCCTGACGGCAAATTTTTGCTGGTGGCGAACTACGTAAGCGGCAGCATCGCGGTGCTGCCGGTGCGCGCCGACGGCGGGCTAGATGCGGCGAGCGACAGCAAACAGCATCAGGGGCCGCCCGGCGCCGCGCAGCCACAGGCCGCCGTGGAAGGCAGCTTTGCCATCAGCGATCATAACGGGCCGCATGCGCATATGATCGCCAGCGATCCTTCCGGCCGCTATGTGTTCAGCACCGACTTAGGGTTAGATCGTATTTACCAATACCGGATCGATCGGCAGGGCAAGCTGACGCCGAACACGCCGCCGTGGATCGCCGCCTCTTCAGCAGGCGCCGGGCCGCGGCATTTCGTCTTTACACCGGACGGAAAATCGCTTTATCTGATTAATGAAGAGGCTTCGACGCTGACCCGCTATCGGCTGAACGGCGAAACGGGCGCGCTGGCGGAAGGGGCAACGGTTTCCTCGCTGCCGCCGGGCTATAAAGGCACCAGCTTCGCTTCAGGGTTGGCGATCGATAAGGCCGGAAAGCATCTTTATGTCCTGAACCGGCTGCATAACAGCATCGCCCATTTTCAAATCGGCGCTGACGGGGCGTTAACGTTGGTCGAACATATCTGGACGCGCGGCGACTATCCGCGCACCTTGACGCTTTCGCCGGATGAGCAGACCCTCTATGTGCTGAATCAGCGCAGCGATAATATCACCCGTTTCCAGCGGGACAAGGAGAGCGGGAAGCTCCATTTCAGCGATGACTATATTGCCATTGGCGCGCCATCACAGATGGTGATCGCGCCCTGATGGTAAGCTGACAGATTCATTTGCAGCGCATCGGCGCTGCCAGCAGGGGAGAGCTGCCGTGAGATTTCCAAACCAGCGACTGGCGCAACTGTTTGATACGCTGCAAAGCGAAACGCTGCCGCAGGATGAGCTTGCGCGGCGTTTTTCCGTCTCTACGCGCACCGTGCGCACCGACATCAACATGCTGAATGAGATGCTGGCTGAACATGGCGCGCTGTTTGTTCTCAGCCGCGGCGAAGGCTATCAGCTACGCATTCACGATCCGGCGCGCTACCAGCGGCTGCGTCAGCAAACGCCGTCGCGGCTGCGCGTGCCGCGCACGTCGAACGAGCGAATACACTATCTGCTGACGCGTTTTCTGACCTCCGCCTGGGCCATTAAGCTGGAAGATCTGGCGGAGGAGTGGTTTGTCAGCCGCGCCACGCTGCAAAGCGATATGGCCGAGGTGCGGGAGTGGCTTAGCCGCTATCAGCTGACGATTGAGGCGCGCCCGCGCTATGGCATGAAGCTGTTCGGCAGCGAGATGGCGATTCGTACCTGTCTGACCGACCTGCTGTATCAGATTGCGCAGGAAAACAGCGAAAGCCCGCTGCTGCAAATGGAGGCGTTGAACAGCGGCATGCTGCTGACGCTTCAACCGCTGCTGCAACACTGTTTCGCGCGCTTTAATATTCGTATGACCGATGAGGGCGAACTCTATCTGCGGCTTTATTGCGCGGTGGCGGTGCGCCGCATTAGCGAAGGCTATCCGCTTTCCGACTTTAGCGCCGAGGAGGTGGATAAGGATGTGTACGAAGCAGCGCGCCATATCATCAACCTGATGCGGCCGATAGCCGGTAAGGCGATCGCGCCGGCGGAAGAGGCCTGGCTGCGCCTGAATATCGCCGCGCGCCGCGTTGAGGAGATTGCGCCCAGCGCCATCAGCGCCGATGACGGCGATTCGCTGGTGGACTATATCCTCAGCTACATCAATACCCACTACAACTACAATCTGCAGGACGATCAGCAGCTGCGCGCCGATCTGCTAACGCACATCAAGACCATGATTACCCGTGTGCGTTACCAGATAACCATCCCGAACCCGCTGCTTTCTAATATTAAGCAGCACTATCCGATGGCATACGACGTCACGCTGGCGGCGGTCTCCAGCTGGAGCAAATATACCCCTTATGTCATCAGCGAAAATGAGATCGGTTTTCTGGTATTGCATATCGGCGTAGGGCTGGAGCGTCACTATAACGTGGGCTACGAGCGCCATCCTGAAGTGCTGCTGGTGTGCGATACCGGCAACTCTACCGTGCGCATGATCCAGGCGATGCTGCTGCGCAAATATCCGCAACTTGTGGTGACGCGCATTATCTCGCTGCGGGAATATGAAGCGCAGGCGACGATTGAAGAAGATTTCGTCATATCCACCGTGCGGCTCAGCGAAAAGGGGAAACCGGTAGTGGTGATGTCGCCGTTTCCTACTGATTACCAGCTGGAGCAGCTCGGCAAGCTGGTACTGGTGGATCGGACTAAACCCTATATGCTGGAAAAGTTCTTCGACGATCGGCATTTCCGCATTATCGACAGGCCGATGGATCAGACGCAGCTGTTCCGCCTGCTGTGCCAGCAGCTTGAGCAGGAAGGCTTCGTTGATGAGACGTTTTACTCCTCGGTTGAGGAACGCGAGGCGATCCTCAGCACGATGTTGGGCGAGGGAATAGCGCTGCCGCACTCGTTGGGCCTGCTGGCGAAAAAAAGCGTGGTGTATACCGTACTGGCGCCGCACGGCATCGCCTGGGGCGATGAGACGGCATATGTTATTTTCCTGCTGGCCATCAGCAAGGATGACTATGAAGAAGCGATGGCGATTTACGATCTGTTCGTCACCTTTATGCGCGAACGCGCCATGACGCGTCTGCGCGACAGCAGTGATTTTGACAGCTTTAAAGCGGTGGCGCTCGACTGTCTGAGCCGACTGTAGCGCTGAGGAAAGTAAAAACCCCGCCGAAGCGGGGTTTTTTAAAGAGTGAAGCTGACCGGTAAGCCGGGTTCTGTCTTGGACAGTCATTCATCTAGGCCAGCAATCGCTCACTGGCTCAAGCAGCCTACCCGGGTTCAGTACGGGCCGTACCATGTGAACCCCTATTTGGCCTTGCTCCGGGTGGAGTTTACCGTGCCACGAACTGTTGCCAGCCGCGCGGTGCGCTCTTACCGCACCCTTTCACCCTTACCTGTACTCACGAATGAGCCATCGGCGGTTTGCTCTCTGTTGCACTGGTCGTAGGCTTGCGCCTCCCAGGCGTTACCTGGCACCCTGCCCTATGGAGCCCGGACTTTCCTCCCCTTTGCCCGTCTCCCCCCGAAGGAGGACGACGACAAAGCGGCGACTGTCTGGTCAGCTTCGGCGCGGATAATAGGTCATTCTGACCGCTTTGTCATCCTTCTTGCTGTTCGAGCGCATATTTATAGAGCGCGTTTTTCTTCACGCCGTGAATTTCCGCGGTCAGCGCGGCGGCTTTTTTCAGCGGCAGCTCTTTTTGCAGCAGCGCCAGCGTGCGCAGCGCCTCGGCCGGCAGCGCTTCTTCATCGGCGTGATGCCCTTCGACAATCAGCACCATCTCGCCTTTACGACGATTTTCGTCTTCTTCAATCCAGGCCACCAGCTCCGCTACCGGCGCGCCGTGAATCGACTCCCAGGTTTTGGTCAGCTCGCGCGCCAGCACTACGTAGCGATCGGCGCCCAGCTCGCTGACCATGTCGCGCAGGCTGTCGAGCAGACGATGCGTGGATTCATAGAAAATCAGCGTGCGCGTCTCCTGCGCCAGCGCGCGCAGGGTATCGCAGCGCGCCTTGCTTTTCGCAGGCAGAAAGCCTTCGTAGCAGAAGCGATCGGAGGGCAGACCGGCGGCGCTCAGCGCGGCGATAGCGGCGCAGGGGCCGGGCAGGGGCACCACGCGCACGCCCGCCTCGCGGCAGCGGCGCACCAGATGATAGCCAGGATCGTTAATCAGCGGCGTACCGGCGTCGGAGACCAGCGCAATGCTCTGGCCTTCCTGCAGCTTGCTCAGCAGCAGCTCCGCTTTTTGCTGTTCATTATGATCGTGTAATGCGAACAGTCGCGCATTGATGGCGAAATGTTGTAGCAACAGTCCGGTATGACGTGTATCTTCCGCAGCCACCAGATCGACGCTCGTAAGCACCGTCAGCGCCCGCTGGGTGATGTCGCCCAGGTTGCCTATCGGAGTAGGAACGATATAGAGCGTGCTGGCAGAAATCTCTGCCCGATCGTGTTGTTTCATTGTTTCATCCGAATTGCCGATTTAATATTGAGCATCCTGAAAAAAACTTACTGGATACAGTATGCTTCCTTCAAAAGTCGTTCGAAAAAAAGCAGGACGCTTTGTGCCTGTTCTGCTGGCTGGCCTGATTCTGGCGGCCTGTACCGGCCAGGGGCCGCAGGCTCCCGCGGTAAACGTGCAAGGACCGGCAACGGGCACATCCGACTATTATCTGCAGCAGGTGCAGCAAAGCCCAGATGATAACAAGGCTGACTGGCAATTACTTGCGATACGTGCATTGCTGAATGAAGGGAAGTATCCCCAGGCAAACCAGCAGATGAGCCAGCTTCCGCAACAGCTGAGCGACGTGCAGCGTCTTGAGCTGCAGCTATTGACCGCGCAGCTGCGCCTCGGCGGCCAGGATATCGCCACCGCGCAGGAGATTCTGGCGAAGCTCGATCCCGCCGCGATGTCGAAAGATCAGCAGCAGCGTTATTACGGCCTGAAAATAGCCGCCAGCCAGGGACGCCCTTCGCTCGATCTGGTGCGCGCGCTGATCGCCCAGGAGCCGCTATTGAGCGATAAAGCGCAGCAGGATAATATCGACGCCACCTGGCAGGCGCTGCAACAGTTGCCGCCGGAGCAGATGAGCAGCCTGGTGATTAACGCCGATGAAAATACGCTGCAGGGCTGGCTCGATCTGCTTAGCATCTATAAAGCGAACCGCACCGATCCCGATATGCTGAAAGCGGGCATTAGCGACTGGCAGACGCGTTATCCGCAGAATCCCGCAGCGAAAACGCTGCCCACCGCGCTGGGGCAGGTGCAGAACTTCCAGCCAGCCTCTACCGGCAAGATCGCGCTGCTGCTGCCGTTAAGCGGCCAGGCGCAGGTCTTCGCCAGCGCAATCCAGAAAGGTTTCAACGACGCGAAAAACGGCCTGTTGAACGCGGCGCCTGCCTCTGCGATCGGCAGCGCGCAGAATCCGGTCTCGCTGGCGAGCGGCGATGCGCAAAGCGGTGCAGGCGCGGCAGATAACGCCCAGAACGTGGCCGCCCCGGCGAGCGATACGCAGAACGCCGACGCTAACGCCGTGGTCAGTCCTTCCGCCGTGCCAGCAGATAACGCTGACGCTCAGCCGCAGGCCGCCGCGCCGACGCCAGCATCGGTCTCCACCGCGCCGGCCAGCAATGCCGAAGTCAAAGTTTACGACACCAGCTCTCAGCCGATTCAGCAGGTGCTTGTGCAGGCGCAGCAGGATGGCGCGACGCTGGTGGTCGGCCCGCTGCTGAAAAGCAGCGTGCAGCAGGTAGCGGACGCTTCGACGCCGCTGAACGTGTTGGCGCTTAACGAGCCGGAAACGATCCAGAACCATCCGAATCTTTGCTACTTTGCGCTTTCTCCTGAAGACGAAGCGCGAGACGCCGCGCATCATATCTGGCAGCAGGGCAAACGCATGCCGCTGATGCTGGTGCCGCGCAGCTCGCTGGGCGATCGCGTCAGCAAAGCCTTTGCGCAGGAGTGGCAAACGCTGGGCGGCGGCACGGTGCTGCAACAGTCGTTTGGCTCCACCGCCGAGCTGAAGCAAGGCATCAACAGCGGCGCAGGCATTAGCCTGAGCGGCACGCCGGTCGCCGCCGCGCCCAGCGAGCCGCAGGGCGTGACCATCGCTGGCCTGACTATCCCGGCGCCGCAGAGCAGCGCGCCGACGGAAGCGGCCGCCAGCAGCGGCGGCAGCGTGGACGCGGTCTATATCGTGGCGACGCAGAGCGAACTGCAACTGATCAAGCCGATGATCGCCATGCGCGTCAGCAGCCGCAGCAACGTGGCGCTCTATGCCAGCTCCCGTAGTTTCCAGGCGGGCGCGGGCCCCGATTTCCGTCTGGAGATGGAAGGCTTGCAGTTTAGCGATATTCCGCTGCTGTCGGGCGCCAATCCGGGGCTGATGCAGCAGGCGGCGCGTAGCTTCAACAACGATTACTCGCTGGTTCGCCTCTATGCGATGGGCATTGACGCCTGGACGCTGGCTAACCACTTCAGCGAAATGCGTCAGATGCCCGGTTTCCATATCGACGGCAACACCGGGCAGCTGAGCGCCACGCAGGATTGCGTCATCAACAGGAAGTTGACATGGAGCCAGTATCGTCAGGGACAGGTGGTCCCGGCCAGCTAAGCCGTCAGCAAAAGGGCGCGCGCTATGAACTGATGGCGCGGCGTTATCTGGAGCAGAAAGGGCTGGTGTTCGTCGCCGCCAACGTGCGATATCGTGTTGGCGAGCTTGATTTGATTATGCGTGACGGGCGACAGTGGGTCTTCGTCGAGGTACGCTACCGTCGCGACGCGCGTTTTGGCGGCGCGGCGATGAGCATCACCTGGCGCAAGCAGCAGAAGCTGTTGCGCAGCGCGGCCCTGTGGCTGGCGGCGCGCAACGCCAGTTTTGATACGGTTGACTGTCGTTTCGACGTGGTCGCCATTACCGGGCAGCAGCTGTCATGGCTGCCCGATGCGTTTCAAGCCCACAATTAGAACCAGGTGGTAGTGTGCTGGAAAGAATTAAAGCCTGTTTTACTGAGAGTATACAAACGCAGATCGCCGCTGCGGAGGCGTTGCCCGACGCGATTTCCCGCGCGGCGATCGCCATGGTGCAATCGTTGCTGAACGGCAACAAGATCCTCTGTTGCGGCAACGGCACGTCGGCAGCCAATGCGCAGCATTTCGCCGCCAGCATGATTAACCGTTATGAAGCGGAGCGTCCCAGCCTGCCGGCGCTGGCGCTGAACGCGGATAATGTGCTGCTGACCGCCATCGGCAACGACCGGCTGCATAACGAAGTCTACGCCAAACAGGTGCGCGCGCTGGGGCAGACGGGCGATGTGCTGCTGGCGATTTCAACCCGCGGCAACAGCCGGGATATCGTTAAAGCAGTCGAGGCGGCGGTCACGCGCGATATGACCATTATCGCCCTGACCGGTTATGACGGCGGCGAGCTGGCCGGCCTGCTGGGACCGCAGGATGTGGAGATTCGCATTCCATCACACAGAAGCGCCAGGATTCATGAAATGCATATGCTTACCGTGAACTGCCTGTGTGATTTGATTGATAACACTCTGTTTCCACACCAGGAATAAATAAGGAGATGCAATGAAGGCATTATCAGCACTGGCAGTGATTCTTGCCGCCCTGGTATTACAGGGCTGCGCCGCCGTGGTGGTGGGCAGCGCGGCTGTTGCCACCAAGACGGCGACCGATCCGCGCACCGTCGGCACTCAGGTGGATGACGGCACGCTGGAGCTGCGCGTTAGCAATGCGCTGGCGAAAGATCAGCAGATTAAAAACGACGCGCATATCGTCGCCACTGCCTATCAGGGCAAAGTGCTGCTGACCGGCCAGGCGCCGAGCAGCGAAGTGGCGGAGCGCGCGAAGCAGATCGCGGTCGGCGTGGATGGCGCGACGGAGGTCTATAACGAAATACGTCAGGGGCCGAAAGTGACGCTGGGCACCGCGTCGTCCGATACCTGGATCACCACCAAAGTGCGTTCTCAGCTGCTGGGCAGCGATCAGGTGAAATCCTCCAACGTGAAGGTCACCACCGAGAACGGCGAGGTGTTTCTGCTGGGGCTGGTGACGCAGGCGGAAGCCAGCGCGGCGGCGGATATCGCCAGCCGGGTGAGCGGGGTGAAGCATGTCACCACTGCCTTTACTATTCTAAAATAACGCTTCAGGGGCGGCCTCAGCGCCGCCCCGTTTTTTTATTACGCCAGCAGATCGACCACCAGCGCGCGCAGCGGCGTTTGCGCCTCTATGCAGAGGCTGGCCTCATCACGAATAAAAGCCCCGTCGCCGCAGCCCAGTTCCTCCCGCTCGCCGTTCGCCGTCAGCGCCTGAAAAGCGCCGTGGATCGATTGCAACCAGGCGCGCGAGCCCCGCAGCGGCTGCTGCCAGCGTTCGCCGGGCGCCAGCTGAATATGATGTATCCAGACCTGCTGACGCACCTGCAAACTGCCTTTTTCGCCGTCGGGCGAAGCGATAAGCTGATGCGTCTCCTCCTTCCCCAGCGACATTTGCTGCACCAGCGGGTTTTCCCGCGTCGGGCAGGCGTCGAGCCAGAGCTGGATGCGCGTCAGCGGCGCTTCCTTGCTTACGTTCAGCTCGCTGTACGTAACGCCGGGCTGGGTGGCGAGCAGCAGCGCCTCGCCGCTTGCCGCGCGGCTGTAGTTGCCTTCGCTGTCGCGGTATTCCGCTTCGCCCTGTAGGATAAGATTAAGGATATCCACCTGCGGGTAGGTGCGTGGTTGAAAGGCGGCGCCGGGCGCCAGCACTTCCTGATTCAGCACGCGCAGCGACGCGTACCCTAAAAGTTTCGGATCAAAGTAGTGCCCAAAGGAAAATGTATAGCGCGCCTGCAGCCAGCCGTAATCCGCGTGGCCGCACTGTTGCGCGGTGCGTGACGTCATCATAGTTATATTACCTCCCATCAGCGCCAGCCTTTACCACCAGCGGGCCGCTCAGGTTTCCATGGTAAATATCTGGACGGCGGATTGTTAGCCAGTTAATCTGCCAGGCATATTCAAAATTACTGACAGAGACGCGCTATGGCAAAAGATAGGGCTTTAACCCTCGAAGCATTACGCGTGATGGATGCTATCGATCGGCGCGGCAGCTTTGCGGCCGCTGCGGATGAACTGGGACGCGTGCCGTCGGCGCTGAGCTACACCATGCAGAAGCTGGAAGAGGAGCTGGATGTGGTGCTGTTCGACCGTTCCGGCCATCGCACCAAATTCACCAACGTGGGACGCATGCTGTTGGAGCGCGGCAGGGTGCTGCTGGAAGCGGCTGATAAGCTGACTACCGACGCGGAAGCGCTGGCGCGCGGCTGGGAAACACACCTGACGATTGTGACCGAAGCATTGGTGCCTACCGAATCGCTTTTCCCGCTGGTGGAAAAACTCTCTGAGAAGGCCAATACGCAAATCTCGCTGATCACCGAAGTGCTGGCGGGCGCGTGGGAGCGGCTGGAGCAGGGGCGCGCCGACATTGTGGTGGCGCCCGATCTGCATTTCCGCGCCTCGACAGAAATCAACACCCGCAAGCTCTACAGCATTATGAGCGTGATTGTCGCCAGCCCGGATCACCCGATCCATCAGGAGCCGGAGCCGCTGTCGGAGGCGACGCGCGTGAAATATCGCGGCATCGCGGTAGCGGATACCGCGCGTGAAAGGCCGGTGCTGACGGTACAACTGCTGGACAAGCAGCAGCGCCTGACGCTGAGCAGTATGGATGATAAGCGGCGTGCGCTGCTGGCCGGGCTGGGCGTGGCGAGCATGCCTTATCCGATGGTGGAGCGGGACATCGCCGAAGGGCGTCTGCGCGTCGTCAGCCCGGAAACCACGAGCGAGATCGATATTATCATGGCCTGGCGGCGCGACAGCATGGGCGAGGCGAAAGCCTGGTGCCTGCGTGAGATCCCGCGCCTGCTGGGAAGAAAAGGGTAACCGGCGGTTACCCGCTCTATGCCGTTAAACCGATTCCGGGAAGCGTTCGTCGCGCCCGTGCGGTTCATCCCAGTTTATCGCCGGGCCAAGGGAGATAACGCCGCTGGGATTGATGGTTTTATGGCTGCGATAGTAATGATGGCGAATATGCTCAAGGTTTACCGTTTCGTCGATGCCGGGCATCTGCCAGATGTCGCGCAGGAAGCCGTTCAGGTTTAAGTAATCGCCGATACGCTGCTGGTCGCATTTAAAATGGGTAACGTAAACCGGATCGAAACGCACCAGCGTGGTCCACAGGCGCAGATCCGCCTCGGTGAGCTGGTTGCCGGCCAGCCAGCGATGCTGGCCGAGGATCTGCTCCAGACGGTTCAGCGACTGGAACAGCGCGGTCGCCGCTTCCTCGTAGGCCGCCTGCGAGGTGGCGAAGCCCGCCTTATAGACGCCGTTATTGACCGTGTCATAGATCCAGCCGTTAAGCTCATCGATTTTTTCACGCAGGGCGACAGGGTAGTAATCGCCGGCGCGCGCGCCCACCGCGTCAAACGCGGAGTTCAGCATGCGAATGATATCGGCGGACTCGTTGCTGACGATCGTCTGCTGCTGCTTATCCCACAGCACCGGAACGGTCACGCGGCCGCTGTACTGCGCATCGGCGTGCTGATAAAGCTGATAGAGAAAATCGTGCTGGTAGAGATCGTCGCCGGTCGCCGCAGGAAAATCGGTGGCGAAGGTCCAGCCGTTTTCCAGCATTAGCGGATGCACCACTGATACAGAAATCATCTGCTCCAGCCCCTTCAACTGACGCATCAGCAGCGTACGGTGCGCCCAGGGACAGGCAAGCGAGACATAGAGATGGTAGCGATCGCGCTCGGCGGGGAAGCCCCCTTTGCCGGTCGGCCCGGCGCTGCCGTCAGCCGTCACCCAGTTACGAAAGGCGGATTCAGATCGCTTAAAGCGGCCGCCGGTCGATTTTGTGTCATACCAGGTATCCTGCCAGACGCCGTCAATCAGTTGTCCCATAACTCCTCCAAAATGAAAGGAGCGAGAATGGAATCATCCTCGCCCTTTTGTTATTGAGTATAGCAACCGCTTACCACTTTTTACCCAGCAGGCGGTCGATGCTGTAAGCGCCTGGCCCGGTGATGCCCAGCAGCAGGAAGCCGCCCGCCATCGTCACGTTTTTCATAAACATAATCGAGTTCACTCCTTCCGCGAAGTTGCTGTGGAACAGGAAGGCCGTCAGCAACGTGAAGAGCGCAGTGAAGAGGGCGGTAAAGCGCGTCAGGAAGCCGAACAGAATCGCCAGGCCGCCGCCGAGCTCCAACAAAATAACCAGCGGCAGGATAAACGCGGGTACGCCCATCGCTTGCATGTACTGCGCCGTGGCGTCATAGCCGCTGATTTTGCCCCAGCCGGAAACGATATAAAGGATCGGCATTAAAATGCGTGCGACCAGCAGACCAGTATCTTCTAATTTTTTCATCATCTTTCCCCAGTGTTGGTTTGCTGCAAACGAAGCGCGTCTGAGCAATTAAATTCAGTGGTAACGGGCTATTAGGCGCCGTGTTTGCTAACTGAGGAGGATAATAGGCGGAGTGCGCAAGATATGTAAGCGAGATAAACTGTCAAAGAAATTCAATAAAATTGATGGTGGCTGCCCCGCGTTAAACAGGGCAGTCAGAGAGGCGTTAATGCTTTTGCGGCAGGTTGGCTTTTACCAGACGCCAGGTGCTCCAGATGCCGAAGCCGCGCTTGGCCCAGCGCATAAGGAAGTTAGGATTGCGTACCGACCAGACCGCCAGCGCGCTGCTGCCGATGGCGATATAGCTGCGCAGGCTTAACAGCGTCATCCAACCGCGATCGTAGCGGGCGGTTTCCAACAGCCAGTCACGTCGGGCCGCGCTAAGATCGAGGCGCTGCTGGTGAATGGCGATCAACAGATCCGCTTTACGTTGCTCACGGTCAGCACGGTTCATGGATGGCGATCCTCCAGCATCTGACGATCGGAAGCGAGCTCCTTGCGCGTATGATGAAGCAATGTGGATTTGCGTGATTTACGCAACGTCCACAGGCCGAAAATTAGCGCCAGTAGGAAAAGCACGCCGGTCGTGATGCCGATCGCCATCAGGCGGTACTGCGCGTCAACGGCCCAAATCACCAGTACCATCAGGCTCATCAGCCCAAACGCGGTGAACAGCATCGTCAGGCCAGTCATCAACAGCATCTGTATCAGATTCGCCTTTTCCTCTTCCAGCTCGACCACTGCCAGGCGCACACGGGTTTCTACCATGCCAACCAGCGTAGTAACAAGACGCTGTCCGATGTTTATGACCCCTTTGCCCGGGCCTTGGCTTTGCTGAGAATGGGCCATAATTAACGACGCGAAACCAGCATGCCAAGCACCAGACCCACGGCTGCGCCGATGCCGACGCCGTGCCATGGGTTTTCACGCACGTAATCGTCAGCGCGGCCCACCGCTTCACGGGTGGTCTGCGACAGGCGATCGCCGGTTTCGCCCAGGCGCAGGCGCGATTCGTCCAGCGCGGCGCGCGCTTTGCTACGCAGCTTGTCCAGTTCGGATTTCGATTTATCGGTAGAGTGGCTCAGCACCTCTTCCAGCGTATCCGCCAGGTTTTTCAGCTCGGCGCGCAGGTGTTCTGACGTAGTATCTTTTGACATGAAACACTCCTTTATTCTCAGGCAATGTACGCTGTAAATGGATTAGTAGGGCGCTGACTGTAGCGCTTTCAGCTCTTCGCGCTCTTCCTGTAGTTTGCGTTGGCGTTTGGCGATTTTCTCTTTATCGCCATCTTCCTGGGCATCTTTTAAATCCTGTTCACGCTCGGCCACTTCACGCTGCTTAGCCTTGATATTCTCCTGATGCGCCGCCTTCAGCTTTTCATCGCTGCAGTTGGCCTGCACTTCAGTCAGGGCGCGTTCCAGGCCGTTCACCCGGCGTTGATTATCATGTTGTTTGGCAGCCGCGATTTCTTGC
Source organism: Mixta sp. (assembly GCF_024610815.1). NCBI lineage: Bacteria > Pseudomonadati > Pseudomonadota > Gammaproteobacteria > Enterobacterales > Erwiniaceae > Mixta > Mixta sp. The sequence goes on along the minus strand of NZ_JANION010000148.1, from coordinate 8,283 downwards.
TCTATCGTCTTCTCTTTCTGCATACAGAGCGGGCCAGCCGCCTGTACAAAACCTGAAAAAGAAACGAGCGCCAGAAAAAGCGAGGTACGAAATTTCATCTGATAATGACCTTCCATTGTTAAATTCAGCCGCTCCCTGTGAACGGTATCGATGCAGCGATTATAAGGCTGGCAACCATGCCGCTTTATAACCTTTTGTAAGAATAGACACTCTTTAGCGAAAGCTCAAAAAGTGTTGGCGAAGAAGGAATGTTCTGAGGGCGAAAAGGCGCGCCGGCTGAGTGAAATCAGCCAACCGACTGCTGACGCAGCGAAATTTTATTCAGCCAGCCGTTGCCAGTGCCGTTTTCCAGCTGCGCGATATCAAAACCGTGGGGCAGAATTTTATGCAGCGCGCGCTGTGCCGCCTGACTCTGCTCCTGCGATTCAAAACGCAGCACCAGCGAGTCCTGAGCCGGAGTAATGCTTTTTACCTGAATGCCTAAGGCGTTGAGCTGCTGCCAGACGTAAAAACCGTCCGGCAGCGTGACGCCCTGATGAGCGGCGCGGATCAGCAGCGCATTTTCATGACGAAACAGCGCGGGAACGATGGCGAAGGCGAGAATCGCCAGCAGACCGGCCAGCAGCCAGCGCAGCGGCTGGCGCAGAAGAGGTTGCAGCCAGCGCATCATGACTGACCTTTTTGGTTGCTGTTGGCCTGGCGTTTACGCCACAGCACCAGCAGCGATCCGAACAGTCCCACCACCAGCAGCACCAGCGGCAGCAGCATCAGGCAGAACATCAACTCATCTTCATAACGGCGGAAAATAGGCGTTTTGCCCAGCGCAAAGCCCATTACCGTCAAAATCAACACCCACAGAAAGCCGCTCATCCAGTTGAAGAACTGAAAACGGGTATTGCTGAGACCGGAAAGACCGGCGATGGTCGGCAGCAGCGTGCGCACAAAAGCGATAAAGCGGCCGATTAACAGCGCCGAGAGGCCGTGGCGGTGAAACAACTGGTGCGCGCGCTGATGGTACTGCGCGGGCAGGTGCGACAGCCACTTTTGCACCGTAGGCGTATTGCCCAGCCATTTGCCCTGAATATAGCTGACCCAGCAGCCGAGGCTGGCGGCGGTAGTGAGAATAAACAGGGTAAGCGGGAAATTCATCGTGCCTTTCGCGATCAGCACGCCGACTAAAATCAGCAGGCTGTCGCCAGGCAGAAAGGCGGCAGGCAGCAGGCCATTTTCCAGAAACAGGATCATAAACAGCACACCATATATCGCCCAGACCAGCGTCGGATCGGCCAGGGTTTCAAAATCTTGTTGCCATAAGGCTTGCAACAACGCTTTTAAAATATCCATTCAATGTTCCTGAACTTCATTGGTAACGCCGGCTCATCGGTGACTGGCCGGGACAGCGGGCAGGCGGTTTTTGTTTAGTGTAGTCGCCGCTATCACAGGCCGGGTACTTGCTTTCTGCCGGAATGGCGTAAAAAAACGACGCGTTCCTCTTTCCCTCTGCGAAACGGTAAGAAAAGGCGGATAACTGTAACAAAATCCACAGATACGAGACAGGGAAAGTTAGCACAGGATGAGATTTTTACCGTTGAAAATTATTAGCAGAAAGGAGTTTTACACAGGCTGACACTAAAGTAAGTTTGCTGACTTTAGACGCTTTGTTAGCCAAAGCGCCTGTTTTTAACGGGAAGAGGTGGGATCGGGTAAAATAACCGGATTTTCAGCGAACATATAGCGATCTACATTAAATTCAAAATCGTCAGTGGTGGCGTTAAACAACATCTGACGCGTATTTTCCAGATGTTGCCACATCGCCAGCTTAGCGGCTGCGGGATCTTTACGAATCAGCGCTTTCAGTATGGCGTCGTGATCGCTGCACCAGCTGCCGATCGAGCGCTCGTCAATATGTTCATGCAGCTTCAGCCAGTAGGGGTTGTGCATACGGTGCAGCCACATCTTTTCGACGATGGCGGCCAGCGCGCTGTTCTGCGTCGCCATGGCGATTTTTACATGGAAGCGCATGTCCCACTCTGAATCGCGGAAGCGATCCTCTTTACGCGCCTGCTCCTGAATCTCCATCAGCTGCACGATATCCTGGCGTGTTACGCGCGTGGCGGCGAACTCCGCCACATTGCTTTCAATCAGCTGGCGCGCCTGCAACAGTTCAAACGGGCCGAAGTTGGCGAACTCCAGCTGGCTGTCGGTGACGACGCGATGACTCTGCTGATTGGAAATCACATGAATGCCGGAGCCTTTGCGCACCTCAACATAGCCTTCCACTTCGAGCATGATGATCGCTTCGCGCACCACGGTGCGGCTAACCTGCATCTCTTCGGCAATCAGGCGTTCGGCAGGCAGTTTATCGCCCACCCGATACTGACCCGCCTCAATGCGGGTTTTTAACTCTGAGGCCAGCTGTTGATAAAGACGACGTGGTTCGCTGATATCCATAGGCAAATCCATAGCAGAGAAATTCTTGAAGTTGTTATACCACTTACCGAACGCCGGGCCAATGGTTGTGGCGTGTGGTCCACAGGAAATGCGAGGGAAGACGCACTTCTGCTGCTCGCAGAGGATAACGTTAAAAGAGAATGCGGGACAGAGGATAAAGAGGGGAAAAGCGTCAGAAAGCAGGCGCGCCTTAACACGCCTGCTGGAGAGTTTAGCTGCGAACCGGCGCGCCGGCGACGGACGCAACCTGCTCCTGCTGTAATTCGGAAACCGGTTTGTTTTTCAGCACCGTCCAGATGACCACCGCGCCCAGCAGATCGAACACCGCCAGCGCGGCGAACAACGGGCTGAAGCCCAGCGTGTCGGCCAGCGCCCCGACCACCAGCGCGAACAGGGTGCTGGCGGTCCAGGCCGCCATGCCGGTCAGACCGTTGGCGGTCGCCACCTCATTACGACCAAAAACATCGGAGGAAAGCGTAATCAGCGAACCGGACAGCGCCTGATGCGCAAAACCGCCGATGCAGAGCAGACCGATCGCCACGTAAGGGCTGGTGAACAGACCGATGGTGCCAGGGCCGATCATCAGCACCGCGCCCATGGTGACCACCAGCTTACGCGAAACGATCAGGTTAACGCCGAAGATACGCTGGAACAGCGGGGGCAGATAGCCGCCGACGATGCAGCCGAGATCGGCGAACAGCATCGGCATCCAGGCGAACATCGCGATCTCTTTCAGGTTAAAGCCATAGACCTTAAACATAAACAGCGGGATCCAGGCGTTAAAAGTGCCCCAGGCTGGCTCGGCGAGAAAGCGCGGCAGGGCGATGCCCCAGAACTGGCGGTTACGCAGGATCTGACCAGCGCTCATTTTCTTGCCGTTGCTGACCTGATGATGCGCTTCCTGACCAGAAAGAATGTAGTCGCGTTCTTCCTCGCTCAGCCTGGTCTGCTTTTTAGGATGTTTATAGAAGATCAGCCAGCAAACCGCCCAAATCATACTGAGGACGCCGGTGATGATAAATGCCATTTCCCAGCTGTGGGCGACGATGGCCCAGACCACCAGCGGCGGCGCGACCATAGCGCCGATAGAGGAGCCGACGTTGAAATAGCCCACGGCGATGGAACGCTCTTTCGCCGGGAACCACTCGCTGCTGGCTTTCAGGCCGGCAGGGATCATCGCGGCTTCCGCCGCGCCGACCGCGCCGCGCGCAATCGCCAGGCCGCCCCAGCTGCCCGCCAGCGCGGTGGCGGCGCAGAAGACCGCCCAAAGGATGGCGAACATCGCATAGCCAATTTTGGTGCCGAGAACATCAAGAACATAACCCGCGACCGGCTGCATGATGGTATAGCAGGCCGAGTAAGCGGCGACGATATAGGAGTATTGTTGGGTGGTAATGTGAAGCTGATCCTGGAGCGTAGGCGCGGCAACGGCAATGGCGTTGCGCGTCAGGTAACCCAGCACGGTACCGATGGTCACCAGACCGATCATATACCAGCGTAGCCCTTTTATTTTACGCATGTCATACCTCTTCCAGTTCTGTATGCGGCCCGTGCCGCTGTTGTTGTTATGCGGGGCTGCCTGCTGACCAAGGCTGACAGAGAGCATCTGTGAACCCGGTGCTGCGAGCGCCCGTTTTTTATTCCTTGCCTTTAAAAAACATTCGTTCAGTAAATTCTGACCGGCAGACGATAACTTGTCATACCGATTTAAAAGTTGAATGCCATCACAAAAACCATTTTTGCGATATGGGATAATAAAAATCACTAAATGTCAGGTTTTTACTGGTTTGCAGGGCGACAGGCAGCAGTATTAGCCGGACAAAGTTGTCTGATATGTGAGCTGTATCGCAAAATAATCGCTGCGCCGCCGCAAATTGGTATGATAACTTTTCGCCATCAGGTGGATGCATCTGCGCCGTTCATGCAAGAGGAGACCGGAATGTCCCGTTTTATGACCGAAGATTTTTTGCTCGACACCGAATTTTCCCGCCGTCTTTACCACGACTACGCGGCCGATCAGCCGATTTTCGATTATCACTGCCACCTGCCGCCGCAGCAGATCGCGGAAAACTATCGTTTTAAAAATCTGTACGACATCTGGCTTAAGGGCGACCACTATAAATGGCGTGCGATGCGCGCGAACGGCGTGCCGGAAGCGCTTTGCACCGGCGACGCCAGCGATCGTGAAAAATTCAACGCCTGGGCACGCACCGTCCCGCATACCATCGGCAACCCGCTTTATCACTGGACGCATCTTGAACTGCGCCGCCCGTTCGGCATCACCGACGTGCTGCTGTCGGAAAAAACCGCCGATCGCATCTGGAACGCGTGCAACGAGCTGCTGGCGCAGGACGCGTTCAGCGCGCGCGGCATCATGCAGCAGATGAATGTGCGCATGGTGGGCACCACCGACGATCCGATCGACGATTTACAGCACCATCAGCGTTTGGCGCAGGATGCCAGCTTCAGCATTAAGGTGCTGCCGAGCTGGCGTCCCGATAAGGCGTTCAATATCGAGGCGGAAGGGTTCGCGGAGTATATGAACAAGCTTGGCGCGGTAGCGGACGTGGATATTCGTCGCTTCGACGATTTGCGGCGCGCGCTGAGCAAACGGCTCGACCATTTCGCCGCGCACGGCTGTAAGGTTTCCGATCACGCGCTGGATGTCGTGCTGTACGCCGAAGCGGACGACGCCGCGCTGGATCAGATTCTGGCGAACCGGCTTCAGGGCAACGCGCCTTCCGAACATGAAACTGCGCAGTTTAAAACCGCAGTGCTGGTCTGGCTGGGTGCGGAATACGCCCGACGCGGCTGGGTGCAGCAGTACCATATCGGCGCGCTGCGCAATAACAACCGTCGTCAGCTGCAGCTGCTGGGCCCGGATGTCGGCTTCGACTCTATTAACGACCGCCCACTGGCGGAACCGCTGGCGCGCCTGCTGGACGCGCAGAATCGCGACAACGCGCTGCCGAAAACCATCCTTTACTGCCTGAACCCGCGCGATAACGAAGTACTGGCGACGATGGCGGGCAATTTCCAGGGCGAAGGCGAGCCGGGCAAAATGCAGTTCGGTTCCGCATGGTGGTTTAACGATCAGCTGGACGGCATGCAGCGCCAGATGACCCAGCTGGCGCAGATGGGCCTGTTAAGCCGCTTCGTCGGCATGCTCACCGACAGCCGCAGCTTCCTCTCCTATACCCGTCACGAATATTTCCGTCGGCTGCTCTGCCAGATGATTGGACGCTGGGTAGAGAACGGCGAGGCGCCGGCGGATATCGATCTGCTGGGCAACATGGTGCAGAACATCTGCTTCAATAATGCCCGCGACTATTTCGGCATTGAGCTTTAATCCGAGGAAAATGCATGCAAACCCTTAACCGCGCCGCTTTTCCGGGACCGCAATACCCCACCCGCATTATTCAGTTCGGCGAGGGCAACTTTCTGCGCGCCTTTATCGACTGGCAGATCGATCTGCTCAATGTTCACGGCGGCCTGGATGCGGGCGTCACGGTGATTCGACCGCTTAATCGGCGCGTGGACTATTCGCTCAATCATCAGGACGGGCTTTACACCGCGCTAATCCGTGGCCTGAACGCACAGGGCGAGGTGGTTAGCGAGCCACGGCTGATTCGGTCGGTTAACGAAGAGATCCAGCCCTGGGAGCAATTTGAGCCGTTTATCGCGCTGGCGCGCGATCCGCAGATCCGCTTTATGTTCTCCAACACCACCGAGGCGGGCATCGCTTTCAACGCCGAGGATCGGCCGGACGATCGCCCGGCGCGATCTTTCCCCGGCAAGCTGACCCAGCTGCTGTGGGCGCGCTGGCAGCACTTTTCCGGCGCGGCGGATAAAGGCTGGATCCTGCTGCCCTGCGAGCTGATCGATGACAACGGCGATACGCTGCGCGAGATGGTGCTGCGCTATGCGCAGCTCTGGCAGCTGCCGTCAGCCTTTAGCGACTGGATCGTGCAACACAACATCTTCTGCAACACGCTGGTGGATCGCATTGTACCCGGCTATCCGAAAGAGGACGCTGAGGAGATCTTCGCTCAGCTTGGCTACCGCGATCCGCTGCTGGTGGCGGGCGAGGTCTTTTACCAGTTTGTGATTCAGGGGCCGCAGCAGGTCGCCGACGAGCTGCGGCTGAACGCGCTGCCACTTAATATCCGCCTGGTGGATGACATCAAGCCGTGGAAAGAGCAGAAGGTCGCCATTCTCAACGGCGCGCACACCGCGATGGTGCCGGTCGCCTGGCTTTCCGGCCTGGAGACCGTCGGGGAAGCGATGAATGACGCAGAGATCGCCAGCTTCGTCGACGCTCTGCTGCGTCAGGAGGTGATCCCGACGCTCGATCTGCCGGCGGAAGATCTGCACCGCTTCGCCGATGCGGTGCTGGGGCGCTTCCGCAATCCGTTTATTCGTCATCAGCTCTCTGCCATCGCGCTGAACAGCATGACCAAGTTCCGCACGCGCCTGCTGCCGCAGCTGCTGGCCGGGCATCAGCAAACCGGGCAGTGGCCGACACGCATCACCTTCGCGCTGGCGGCGCTGCTGGCATACTATCGCGGCGAGCGCGACGGCGAGGCCTGGGCGCTACAGGATGACGCGCAGTGGCTGGATCGCTTCGCTACGCTCTGGCCGCAGCAGGCGCAGGGCGCCATCTCGCTGCGACAGCTGGTCGCCGCCGTGTTGAGCGATGCACAACACTGGCAACAGGATCTGAGTCAGCTGCCAGGACTGGTTGACGCCGTTGCCGCACACCTGCAAACCATCACCGCTCAGGGAATGCGGGCGGCTATACCAAAATGAGGAACAGCGGCTATGCAACAGGCAATTAAAATCGCGCCGCGCGACAACGTCGCCGTCGCGCTCAGCGATCTGGATGAGGGCAGCATATTGACGCTTGATGGCGTGATGGTCACGTTGCGTCAGCCGATTGGTCGCGGGCACAAGTTCGCGCTGCGGCCCATTGCGGTCAATGAACATATCATCAAGTACGGACTGCCGATCGGTCACGCCACGCAGACGATTGATGTCGGCGAGCATGTCCATGCCCAGAATGCGCGCACCAACCTCAGCGATCTGGATGAGTATCAGTACCAGCCCGATTTTCTGACATTGCCGCCGCAGGCCGCCGATCGTGACGTACAGATCTATCGTCGGGCCAACGGCGAAGTGGGCATCCGCAATGAGCTGTGGATTCTGCCGACCGTAGGCTGCGTCAATGGCATCGCGCGTCAGATCCTGCAACGCTTTCTGCGTGAAACCAATGACGCCACGGATATCGACGGCGTGCATCTCTTCAGTCATCCGTTCGGCTGTTCGCAGCTGGGCCAGGATCATGAGAATACCCGCACCATGCTGCAAAATATGGTGCGTCACCCTAACGCTGGCGCGGTGCTGGTGATTGGGCTCGGCTGCGAGAACAATCAGGTGGATACCTTCCGTGAAACGCTGGGCGACTACGACAGCGATCGCGTCAGCTTTATGATCTGTCAACAGCAAGAAGATGAGGTCGAAGCGGGGTTGACGCGCCTGCACCAGCTTTATGAGAAAATGCGTCATGACCGGCGCGAGCCGGGACGCCTGAGCGAGCTGAAGTTCGGCCTGGAGTGCGGCGGATCGGACGGCTTCTCCGGCATCACCGCCAATCCGATGCTGGGCCGCTTTTCCGACCGGATGATTGCCAACGGAGGCACCACGGTGCTGACTGAAGTGCCGGAGATGTTCGGCGCCGAGCGTATTCTGATGAGCCGCTGCCGCGATGAGTCTACCTTCGAAAAAACGGTGGCGATGATCAACGATTTCAAACGCTACTTTATCGCCCATCAG
>NZ_JANION010000134.1:0-31760 GCF_024610815.1 Mixta sp. | reverse complement strand
TATTAATTTCATAAAAAATAGCCGCATACCGCCTTCTCTTAATTAAAAGGCATTAATCATGGCGTTCCCCGCTTATTTATCGCTTAAAGTTGAGGGTGGCGCAGATATTAAAGGTTCCGTTGACGTATACAATCGGGAAGCAGCATTGAAGTGCTTAGTTTTATGCATGCCCTGAGCATCCCGACGGACAGCCATACGGGAAAGCTCACCGGCACACGCCTTCATAGCCCGCAGGCGTTTGAAAAGGAGTTCGACTCGTCCAGTCCTTATCTCTATAAAGCCGTTTCCAGCGGGCAGACGTTAAAAAGCGCGGAAATAAAATGGTATCGCATTAATCATGCCGGACAGGAGGAGGAGTATTTTAATATGCTGCTGGAAAACGTGAAGATCGTTTCGGTTTGCCCCATAATGCATAATATTAAGAGGTCACTAACCAGAATCATCTGGCGTCGGTCACGCTGCGCTATGAAAAAATCACCTGGAAATATTGCGACGGCAATATTCAGCATGCTGACAGCTGGAAAGAGCGAGCTTAAATCCCTGTCACCTGCCTTCACTGGACACACAGGGCGCGACGCGCCCTTTAGTTAAGGATGATAATCATGACATGGGTTTATGACGTAAGAAAATATGTTTGAAAAAGATGGCGTCTGGCAATTATCAGAATTAAAATTATTAAGTAAGGCCAAAGTTAGCGACAAGCTTGCTGAAGTTTAAGCCCGCCAAAGTTATCATTTCGAACCAACACATTTCTTTCCAGAAAGCAGGTACAAATAAATCTATACCGAGTCAAACGCGCAAAATTTAATAGTGCTATATACTTTTGTTAATCACCAGCATAAACACAACATAACCATCGTTTCACTTATTATGAACGATGACGAGCGCAGCGTTAGCTTCAATGGCTATATCATCGCTAAGCGCGGATTTTAATAATCGCTTCTCGTAACGGTTTCATCTCATAAAAAGCAGCGGCATTCAGGCAGACGACGCTGGGGCGGCGTAACGGTATATATCAACAGGCTGGCATTATCCTCAGTCCGTTCTGATAAATATAGCCATCTCACGAAGCGCTTATTTGCTTACCGTCAAGCGGAGGAGAAGATCTCCTCCCCCTCCGCTCATCCCGTTTTAATGCGCGCTGTTCACCAGCGCATCCGGGGCAATATTCATATGCTTCAGTACCGGTCCCATAATATTGCCGAAGATCGGCGCTGCGACTGAACCGCCGAAGTGATCGCCTGCGGTAGGATGGTTAATCATCACCACCAGCGCCACCTGCGGATTACTGGCTGGCGCCACGCCCGCCGTGTAGTTCACATAGCCGCCGTCATACTTGCCGCTGGGGCCCATCTTTTCCGCCGTACCGGTTTTAGTGGCCAGCCGGTAGCCGGGCACCGCCGCGCGGATGCCGGTGCCGCCTGGCAGCACGTCGCTTTCCAGCATATGCACCACGGTTTTCACCGTTTCCGGGTTGGCGACCTGCTTGCCGATAACCGGCGGCGTCACTTTGGTGATAGAGAGCGGACGGTAGACGCCGAAACTGCCCAGCGTGGCGTATTCACGCGCGATTTGCAGCGGCGTCACGCGCAGCCCGTAGCCAAACGAAAAGGTAGCGCGTTCGATATCCGCCCAGCGTTGACGATGCAGCGGAAAATAGCCGACGCTTTCACCCGTCAGACCCAGGCCGGTCGGTTTACCGAGGCCAAAAGCGTGATAGGTGTTCACCAGCGCCTCGGCGGGCATTGCCAGCGCGATATGCGAAACGCCGATGTCGCTCGATTTTTGCAGAATGCCGGTCATCGTCAGGCGCGGCCAGTGACCAACGTCACGAATCAGGTGGCCATTCACGCTGTAAGGCGTCGTATCCAGCACCGAATCGGGACGTACCAGCCCGCGTTCCAGCCCTTCCAGCACCACCAGCGGCTTCACCGTGGAGCCCGGTTCGAAACTGTCGTTGATCGCCACGTTGCGCATCTGCTCTGGCGAAACGTCAGAGTAGTTGTTGGGGTTGAAGGAAGGATAAGAGGCCATACCCAGTATTTCGCCGGTATCTACTTTAACCAGCACCGCCGCGCCGGAATCCGCCTTGTTCAGCAACACCCCATCGCGCAGCTTGCTGTAGAGCGTATACTGATCGAACTTATCGATACTGAGCTGCACGTTAGGCGGCTGCTTCGGCGGCTGATAGTCGATCATAGCGATAATATTGCCTTCGCGATCCTGGCGATATTTCTCCACGCCCGGCTGCCCCTGCAACACCTTATCGTAGCCCTTCTCCAGCCCATTCAGGCCGGTATTGTCAGCGCCGACCACGCCGATAAGCGGCGCGGCCGCTTCGCTCATTGGATAAAAGCGGCTGTCGTTATAGACCGTACTGATGCCTTTCAGATGCAGCTGGCTGATATCTTTGGCGATGCCCAGCTCCACCTTACGCCCAAGATAGAGAAAACGACGATGCGGATTCGCGGTGATCTGCTGCGCGATCTGCTCCGGCCGTTCGTTAAGCGCATTGGCGAGATATTCCCATTTGGCGCTGGTAAAAGCCGGGTTTGCCTCCAGCACGCGCTGCGGGTCGGCAACGATATCGCGCGAAGGGACGCTGAGCGCCAGCGTTTCGCCATTGCGATCCAGCAAGGTGCCGCGATTGGTGGGAATGGTGACCGTGCGCAGCGAGCGCTGATCCGCCTCATGTTCCAGCATAGGATGGTTAATAAGCTGTAGATCGGCGACGCGCGCCAGCAGAACGGCCATACATCCCAGTACGCCAAGACAAATCAGACGAAAACGAAACGGATTGAACGGTGCTTTAATCTGGTCTTTTCCAAGAAACTTCTGTATGCGGGGCATGGTCCATGACCTTAAGGCAGGCAAAAAAAACCTGCGCATCTGCGCAGGTTGGTGTAATCAATAAACTTGTTGATGTTCACCCATCAATACCTCTGGGACTTAAAATGTAGCAAGGGGCATTGACGGGCGGCTATCAATCATTCGCAACAGTTACCCGCAAAATGTAACCAGCTATGTGATTTATCAGCTATTTTGCAATGTTTGCCCGCGGCGTATCTCCACCAGGCAGGACATGGCGTTCGGTCCCTGGGTCAGCGACGAGGTGCCGATGTCGAGCGTCAGCACGTTCGGATTGCCGGCGCGGTCTCTGGGTTGCCATTCCTGACCAAAGCCGGGATCGAACCAGGCGCCGGTGGATGTCACCACCACGCCCGGCGTCAGGCCATCGTTCAGCTGTACGCCCGCCAGCATGCTGCCGCGTTCATTGAACACTTCGATTTCATCGCCGTGGCTGATGCCGCGCGCGGCGGCGTCCTGCGGATGCATCCACAGCGTTTCATGACCGGCGGTTTTATTGTTCTGCACGTTGGCCGTTGCATCCAGCTGACTGTGCAGGCGATCGGCGGGCTGCACCGAAAGCAGGTGCAGCGGAAATTTTTTGGCCTGCTCGCTGCCCAGCCACTCCTGCGGCGCGCGCCACTCAGGATGCCCCGCCATGTCTTCCAGCTGATAGTCAGCAATGGTCTGACAAAAGAGTTCGATCTTGCCGCTGCCGGTTTTAATTGGGTTAGCCTGCGCGTCGGCGCGGAAATCTTCCATAAAGACGTAGTCGCGCTCGCTGGCGGGCACATCGACATAGCCGCGCTGCCAAAATTCCTCAAACTCCGGCCAGTAAACGCCTTTGCGCTGTTGCGCGACGCCGCACTGCTGATAAAGATGCGCTATCCATGCCATTTCATCGCGGTTTTCGGTAAAGCGCTCGCGGTAACCGAGACGCTCCGCCAGATCGGCGAAGATGTCAAAATCATTACGCGCCTGATGCTGCGGCGCGATCGCCTGATGCATTGCGAAGACAAAGCGATCGCGTGAGGAGCCGCCGATGTCATTACGCTCCAGCGTGGTAGTGACCGGCAGCACGATATCCGCCATCTGCGCCGCTGGCGTCCAGACGATATCCTGCACGATCACCGTATCGGGTTTCTGCCAGCCCTCGACCAGGCGGTTAAGCTGCTGATGATGGTGGAACGGATTGCCGCCCGCCCAGTGCATCAGGTGAATATCGGGATAACGGTGGGTTTCGCCCTGGAAAGCGTAGCTTTCGCCGGGATGCAGCAGCATATCGCAGATGCGCGCCACCGGAATTGCCAGGCCTGAAGGATTGGGGCCGGTCGGCAGCAGCGGCGCGGGGGTATCAATGCGCGGATTGCCGACGCTGTTCATCGAGCCGTGACCAAAGGAAAAACCGGCGCCGGGCAAGCCTGGCTGTCCCAGCATCGCCGAAAGCGCGATCATCATCCAGTAGGGCTGTTCGCCGCGATGCGCGCGCTGCACCGCGTAAGAACAGGTAATAAAGCTGCGTTTGCCGATAAGCTGGCGCGCCAGTTCGGCGATGCGCTCCGCCGGGACGCCGGTAATGGCGCTGGCCCAGGCGGGCGTTTTCGCCACGCCGTCGCGCTCTCCCAACAGATAGGCGCGCAGCTGCGGATAGCCGACGCAGTGGCTGGCAAGAAAGGCGGTATCCGCCGCGCCGCGCCGTTCAATTTCATAGCCCAGCGCCAGCATCAGCGCCACGTCGGTATTGGGGCGAATGGCGATCCAGTCGGCGTTGAGGAAATCGGGGCAGTCGTCGCGCATCGGACTGACGTTGATAACGCGGGTACCTTTAGCCACAAGCTTTTCGAGCGCGGGCTTCAGCGTATGTTCGCCCGCGCCGCCGGAGGCGACCTGAGCGTTTTTGAGCGCCAGCCCGCCGAAGGCTAACACCACTTCCGCATGTTCAATTACGCTCGGCCAGTCGGTGACGCGTCCGGTAAGCGGCATCCAGGTGCCGATCACGTAGGGCAGGAAGAACTGCGCCGCACCCCAGCTGTAGTTGCCCATTTGATCCACCCCGCCGCCGCCGTTGAAGTAGAAGCGACGTACCAGGGTTCGGGCATGGTTGACGCGTCCGGCGGATGACCAGCCGTACGATCCGGTGAAGATGCCGCTGGCGCCGTAGCGATCGCGCACGCGGCGGTTTTCTTCCGCCACCAGATCAAGCGCGGTTTCCCAGTCGACGGCGACGAAATCTTCTCGTCCACGCAGGGTGCGATCGCTGTTTTCGCGCGCTTTTAGCCAGGAACGACGCACCATCGGTTGACGGATGCGCTTATCGGAATAGACCAGCTGCGGAATGCTTTGCAGCATAGGCGAGGGATTGCTGTCGGCAAAAAAGGGTTCGCAACCGATAAGATGGCCACGCTCCGTTACGGCGGTAAAGGCGCCCCAGTGGGCAAGATGCGGTACTTTTCTAAGGGTCATGGCGCAGGCAAGCATTGAGCAAAAGGACAGACTGGCATGTTAGCCTTTCCTGAATGTAAATGAAAAGTGCAATATTCAGCGCGCTTTGCGACAGGGCTGGCATTCTGTCTGGTTGAAGTTGCAGGGGTTTTCCGTAACACTTTCATTATGTGTAAACGTTTACCCCGGAAGGTGTTCTATTCATGGCTACGATAAAGGATGTCGCCAAACTGGCGGGCGTTTCTGTCGCCACCGTTTCACGCGTTATCAATAACTCGCCTAAAGCCAGCGACGCGTCACGTCAGGCGGTTTTTAGCGCCATGGAGGAGTTGCAGTATCACCCCAACGCTAACGCGCGCGCGCTGGCGCAGCAGTCGACGGAGACGCTTGGTCTGGTGGTGGGCGACGTTTCCGACCCCTTTTTTGGCGCGATGGTGAAGGCGGTGGATGAAATCGCCTGGCAGACAGGCAATTTTCTGCTGATCGGCAACGGCTATCATAATGAGGAGAAGGAGCGCCTGGCGATTGAGCAACTGATGCGTCATCGCTGTGCGGCGCTGGTGGTGCATGCCAAGAAGATTCCGGACGAGGAGCTGGAAAAGCTGATGCAGCAGATGCCGGGAATGGTGTTGATTAATCGCTCATTACCCGCGTTTCAGCAGCGCTGCATCGCGCTGGATGACCGCTACGGCGCCTGGCTTGCAACGCGTCATTTGATTCAGCAGGGACACGATCAGATCGCTTTTATCTGCTCTACCCACACGATTTCCGATGCCGAAGAACGTTTGCAGGGTTATTACGATGCGCTGCGCGAGCACAGTCTGCCCTGCAATGACCGGCTGGTGGCGTTTGGCGAGCCGGATGAGGTAGGTGGCGAGCAGGCGATGACGGAGCTGTTGGGACGTGGGAAAAATTTCACCGCGGTGGCCTGTTATAACGATTCGATGGCGGCGGGCGCATTGGCGGTGCTGAGCGATAACGGCATTCGCGTGCCGGAGGAGATGTCGCTCATCGGCTTTGATGATGTGCTGGTATCGCGCTATGTACGACCGCGTTTGACCACGGTGCGTTATCCCATCGTGACGATGGCGCAGCAGGCGGCGGAGCTGGCATTGGCACTGGCGAATAATCAACCTTTGCCGGAAGTAACCAATACGTTTAACCCTACGCTGGTGCGCAGGCATTCGGTCAGTTCGCCGGGTTAAACAACGCCTGACGAGCCAGGCATAATGATGAGATCAGGGAATGATAAAAAAATTTGCAAACAAAGTCGCCATAGTGACAGGCGCCGGTTCAGGTATAGGTGCGTCGATCGCACACCAGCTGGGCGCAAAAGGTGCCAGCGTTGTCGTGGCGGACCGGAATGAAGCGAACGCAGCCAGGGTAGCAATGGAAATTGTCCAGAACGGAGGCATCGCCGTTCCGGTTTATCAGGATGTAAGCGATGCACGATCGGTGGAGGCATCCGTCGCTTTCACGCTGGAGCAGTTTGGCGCTCTGCATCTTGCCGTTAACAACGCCGGTATCGGAGGCGGCAACTCGCCGCTGGCTAATTACAGCCTGGACGACTGGCATAATGTCATTGCCGTTAACCTTAATGGCGTATTTTACAGTATGAAATATCAGTTACCGGCGCTGCTGCGTTCGGGCGGCGGCTCGATTGTCAACGTGGCATCGATTCTCGGTACTGTCAGCCGTGCCAATTTTCAGGTTATGTCGCTGCCAAACATGGCGTCATCGGGTTGACCAGGACGGCGGCGCTGGAATATGCCGCACAAGGCGTGCGCATTAACGCCATCGGGCCAGGTTATATCGATACGCCTCTGCTATCGCCGCTGACAAAGTTGCAGTATCACAGGCTGGTGGGAGAGCATCCTGTAGGGCGACTGGGTCGTCCTGAGGAAGTGGCGTCGCTGGCGCTGTTTCTGCTGTCGGATGACGCCTCGTTTATTACCGGCAGTTTTCAACTGGTCGATGGCGGCTATACGGCACAATAGTTTTTATCGCAGCGCCAGGTGAGGACCATTATTTGCCAGCATGAGTCATTCCTGAATGGGCAGTATCGCTGACGAATTAACTGTTGCCGGTCGCGAGAGGGGCTTCCAGTATCGCTGACGAATTAACTGTTGCCGGTCGCGAGAGGAGCTTCCAGTATCGCTGACGAGTTAACTGTTGCCGGCCGTGAGAGGAGCTTCCAGTATCGTTGACGAGTTAACTGTTGCCGGTCGCGAGAGGGGCTGGCAGTTCGGCGGGACGGCATAAACCCGTCCCTGGGGCCTCCGCCCGCGCCTTCCCTGGCGCGGGAGGCCCGCCTCTTCTGCCAGCCCCTCTCCCTCCCCCAACGCCTCCGCTACCGTGACTTAACCAATAGCGCGAAGTTTGCAAAGAAAGTGAGGCAGCGACAAATAAACACCAAAGTGAGTGAGACGGCGGAACACAAACACTGAAGTCAGTGAGGCGGCGGCAAATAAACACCGAAGTCAGTGAGGCGGCGACAAATAAACACCAAAGTGAGTGAGACGGCGGTAAATAAACACTGAAGTCAGTGAGGCGGTGGGCTGGCGCGTAGTAAAGCCGCCGCGTCAGGGATGACGCGGCGGAGTCTCCAGGGATGGATTGACGACGTCTTTACGCAGCGCCAGCCCTCCGCCGAACGGAAGCAGGCTACCAAAAACTCAGCCCCGCCGCCGAACAGCAACAGACCACCGACAACTCAGTCCCTGCGCAGCGCCTTATGGTAAAGACGCACCACCGTATCGGGGTAATCCAGCGCGTCGCCAATATAACGCCAGCCGAAACGTTCGTAATAGTTAGCGCATAATGCGTACAGATAAAGATTGTTAAAGCCGCGAGCGCGACACCACGCCTCGGCATATTCCTGTAACGCGGCGCTTAAACCGCTGCCGCGCGCGCTTTCATCTACGTACAGCGCCGCCAGCCACGGAAAAAGATCCTGCCGACTGATTAGATCGCAACGCCAGACGCCTACCGTACCGACTGGACGATCGCCCTCCAGCGCCACAAACGTCTGCGGGAAATCGGCCCCGCGCAGGCTGCTCTCCACCACGCTGGCGAAAAATGCCTGGCTCTGCGCGTCGCCAAAAGCGCGCCACAACCACGTCACTAACAGCGGCTGATGCTGCGGCACCTCGCTCAGCGGCACAATGCGCCAGCGACTCATACCAGTTTCCCCTGAAAAATCGGTACAGATTCAAATAGATAACCGTCAAAATCGGGCGCGTCGGCGTCCGACAGCTCCATCAATGTGTTCTTCACATTCTCCAGATGCTGCCACATCCCCTGCCAGGCGCCCATCACATCGCGTCGCCGCAGCGCCGCCAAAATCGTTTGATGATCGCTCAACCACTTCAGCCGATAGCTGCGCGTTTCAATATGCGCGCGCAGCTGCTGCCACAGCGGATTGTTTTCATGATGCCGCCAGATGCTTTTCACCGTATCCATCAGCATCTGATTCTGCGTCGCGCCCGCCAGCAGCAGATGAAACAGCCGGTCATTGTCCTGAGTGGTATCGTTCAGCGCAATCGCGCGCTGCTCCTGCTCCAGCGTGCGGCGCAAATTTTCAATATCCGCCTTGGTCGCCATGCGCGCGGCAAACGCGGCGATATTGCTCTCCAGCAGCTGACGCGCCTGCAACATCTCGAACGGGCCGACGTCGCTGCGGAAAAAGGCCTCCTCCTCGTCGCTGGCTTCGCTGGGAATACGCATCACGTAAACGCCGGAACCCTGACGGATATCCACCGTGCCCTCCAGCTCCAGCATCAGCAGCGCCTCGCGGACAATCGTGCGACTCACGCCCCAGGTCTCGGCCAGATTGCGCTCCGGCGGCAGACGCGAACCGACAGGATAAAGCCCCGCCACAATCTTCTGACGTAAATGCTCGCCAATCTCCTGATACTGCTTTCTCTCTTGCGGCGATGCGCCCTTATCCACTTGTTTACCCTTTACACACGTTGACGACCGCTGCCCGCGCCGCCGTGCAATGACGGACGACGATATCCCGCTAGTTTATCAAAGCCAGCGCCTGATCGAGTACTTTTGCGCCGTTTAGCGTGCCGTAAGCCAGCGAATCGATCACCGCGATCGGGATCTGCTCGCCGTCGGTCAGCTTCTTATTCTCCGCCAGCTTAAAGCGCACCTGCGGCCCCAACAGCACCACTGCGATCTCGCCCGGATAATTTTGCAGCTCTTCCCGCAGATTCTGTTCAGGAATAGCGTAAATCTGATAGCTGAGGCCGCGCGCCGCCGCCTCTTTTTCCATGCGCGTCACCACCATCGAGGTGGACATGCCCGCAGCGCAGGCGAGAACAATACGTTTCACGTTGGCACTCCTTATTTTGCTTCATCATTCAGCGTCAGGGTAAGCTGACGACTGTCTCGTAGCTGACGATACCAGCGCGCCGACTTCTTCATCCGCCGCTGGCGCCGGTTCTCTAAATCGATCTCAACCAGGCCGTAACGATTTTTAAACGCATTCATCGGGGAAACGTTATCGGTAAACGACCACAGCATATAACCCTGACAGTTAATCCCCGCCTCGCGCGCGCGCAGCGCCTCATACAGATGTTCGGCGATAAAGTCGATGCGGTAATCGTCCTGAATCTCGCCCGATGCGTCCCTGAACTGCGCTTCGTTTTCAATTCCCATGCCGTTTTCCGCGATAAACCAGGGAAAATTGCCATACTCGTCGCGCATTCTTTGCGCCATCGACGCCACGATGCGCGGCGCGATCTCCCAGCCGCGCGAGCGGTTCATGCGGCGTCCCGGCAGCTCAAAAGGTTCGTAGTAATAAGCGGGATGGAAAGGCGTTTCCGGGTGCCAGGCGCGGGACGGCGCCTTCACCCGATGCGGATAATAGAGATTCAGCCCCACTTCATCGACGCGGTTCTCGGCGATCAGCGCCAGATCCGCCGCGCTGTAGCGCCACTGCACCTGATGCTGCGCCAGCAGCTGTAACAGCGCCGCCGGATACTCGCCCTTGATAGCCGGATCGAGAAACACCCGGTTGTAGAACAGATCGTAGATCTCCGCCGCCCGGCGATCGTGCGGCGCGTCAGAGCGCGGCCAGGTCACCTCTGGATTTAAAATCGTGCCGACGCTGCCCGCATAGCCGCGATCGCGGAATAGCCTGACGACGCGCGCGGTCGCCAGATTTTTATGGTGATTCCACTGCATCCAGGTCGAGGTGCTCTGGTGATAAGGCCAGCGCAGCGCATCCAGATAGACGCGGGTTTGCACTACAATCGGCTCGTTAAACACGAACCAGCGCCTGACCTTGCCGGCGTAGCGCGCAAATACCTTCTCCGCGTAGCGCAGGAACAGATCAACCACCACGGACGAACCCCAGCCGCCATACTTTTCCAGCAGCGCCGTCGGCAGCTCGTAATGCTCCAGACACAGCATCGGTTCGATATCGTTGGCGCGCATCTCATCCAGCAACGCGTCGTAATAGCGCGCGTAATCTTCATCCACCTCGGCGGTTTCATAATCCAGCAGGAAACGCGACCAGTTGATCGAGGTGCGATAATGCGTCAGCCCGCTGGCTTTCATCAGCGCCACATCCTCCCGGTAGCGGTTGATAAAATCGGTCGCCACTGCCGGGCCGTAGCCGTTATGCCACACCTGGCGATCCTGCTGATACCAGGCGTCGAGATAAGAATCCTGCCCCGTCTTCTTGCCGTGCCAGCCTTCGGTTTGCCAGGCGGAGGCCGCCGCGCCAAGGATAAAATCGGGCGGAATCGCGATGGTGACGTTGCTCATGACGGCTCCTTAAGGCTGGCCAGCTCCGGCTGCATCGCTTTCGCTTCGGCGGCCTCGGCGCGGCGCGCGGCGATTTTCACAAACGGCAGATAGATCAGCACCGACACCATGATGCAGACCAGCTGCGTCACCACCGCGCCCATCGAACCGGCGGTCGACAGCCAGGCGTTGATAATCGGCGGCGTAGTCCAGGGCACCATCACCACCGCCTTGCCGGCAAAGCCGGTGAGCGTGGCGAAATAGCCGATAGTGCCGGTCACCAGCGGCGTAATAATGAAAGGAATAGCAAGGATCGGATTAAGCATGATCGGCATGCCGAAGATTACCGGCTCGTTGATATTGAACAGCCCCGGCCCGAAAGAGAGCTTGGCGATTTCCCGCATCTCTTTACGTTTGGTCGCCAGCATCACCGCCGTCAACAGCCCGATGGTTAGTCCCGATCCGCCAATGCTCATATAGACATCCCAGAACGGCATGGTAATGATGTTCGGCACCTCTTTGCCCTGCTCGAAAGCACTCATATTCACCAGAATCGCTCCCAACAGCAGTGGCTCGCGGATCGGCTTGATCATCTGGTTACCGTGAATGCCGATCACCCAGAACAGCTGCGCTACGAACATCAGCAGCAGAATGCCCCACAGACTTTGCACCACCGATTCCAGCGGCTGCTGCACCACGCGATAAACCGCGTCGTAAAGGTACATTCCGCTCGCCTGATGGAACACAAAGCCGAAAGTGGCGATCGCGGATACGGTGATGATCGCCGGGATCAGCGCGGAAAACGAGGCGGAGACGTTCGGCGGCACGGTATCGGGCATTTTGATTTTCAGCCGCTCGACGTTCTCCAGCCGACAGTAGATCTCTACCGAAAGAATGGCGATAAACATGCCAAGAAACAGGCTTTTGGTGTCGGAAAACTGCTTCGCCAGCACGTCGGTCACCAGATGCATCTGCCCGTCGACCATCATTTGCAGCGTGGTCGGCGTCACCGAAATAAAGCAGATGATCGCCAGCAGGCCGGGAAACAGCGTTTTAATGCCGTTGATGCGTCCCAGCTCAATGCCGATAAGAAAGACCGCGCCGATATTGAGGAAGCTTAGCGTGGCGTAGTTAATACTGGTGGTGATGGGCTTGAGATCGGCGAGGAAAGCGAGCGCGGGAAAACTGGCGAGGCCGTTTTTCGCATCCAACACCATATTGGAAATCAATACTGAAAAGGCGCCGACGATAATTACCGGCATCAGCGTAATGAAAGAGGCTTTAATCGCCATAATGTAACGGTAGCTGTTAAAGCGCGTGGCGAAGCTTCCCAGAGCGTCAATCAATCGATCCTGTAGAGACATAAGCAGATACCTCAGGGTAAGTGAGTATGCGTCCCGCTGTCGTAACCCTACCTTTCCCTGATATGGCATACCAAAATTAACTTAATGACGCTTTTTTTCTGTGAGCGTCAACGCAGTTCGCTTATTTGGTATTCCAATATGATGATTAACCCAAATCCGGTATACCAATAACAGAGGTGAGTATGGATTTTGAACAGACCGTCATGGAGTTGCTGATTAACGCAGGCGAAGCCCGCTCCCATGCGATGAGCGCGATCCAGCTGGCGCGCAAGCGTCAGTGGCAGGAAGCGGATGCGGCGCTGGCCGCTTCGGCGGAGGCGTCGAAGGCGGCGCATCATATCCAGACGCAGCTTATCGGCGCAGATGAAGGAGAAGGGAAACTGCGAGTGACGCTGATCCTGGTGCATGCCCAGGATCATCTGATGAACGCCATGCTGTGCCGGGATCTGGCGGAAGAGATCGTGTTGCTGCGCAAAGAGCTGCTGGCCTGACGTACAGCGAGGCGGCGCCATCGCTGAGTCAGGCAGGTAAAAGGTGCGGGATTTACTCTCAGACGCTCCGCGGCCGCGCTGGCCGCCGAGCGATATTGATGTTACATCTCCAGCGCCAACAGCTCCTGGATCGTCTGCTGACGACGAATTTCATGCGCCTCGCCGCCGTCGAACAGCACTTCCGGGATCAGCGGACGGCTGTTGTAGTTTGAGGACATCGAGGCGCCGTAGGCGCCGGTATCATGAAACACCAGATAGTCGCCCGGCGTCACGGCGGGAAGCTGACGGGTTTCCACCTTACCACCTTCCAGCTGGGTAAAGACGTCGCCCGATTCGCACAGCGGCCCCGCCACCACCGTTTCGCGCAGCTCGCGCGATGCGGCGTCCTTATCGGCGGCCAGCAGTGAAATATGGTGATAGCTGCCATACATAGCCGGACGCATCAAATCGCTAAAGCCTGCGTCCACCAGCGCAAAATGGCGGCTGCCCATGTTTTTTACCGCGCGCACCTGCGCCACCAGCACGCCCGCCTCCGCCGCTAAAAAGCGGCCCGGTTCGATCTCCAGCTTTACCGGATGGCCCAGATGCGCGGCGATGCGTTCGCGGGCGCGGTGCCAGAGGCTGTAATAGTGCTGCGTATCGATCGCTTCTTCGCCGTAGCGATAGGGAACAGAAAGCCCGCCGCCAGCGGAGATAGCCTGAATATCCTGATCCAGCGCGATCGCCTGGCTGACCATCGCCTCGCAGACCTGTTCCAGATGCGCGTAATCCACGCCCGATCCGATATGCATATGGATGCCCACCAGCGTCAGGCCATGCTGCTGAATCGCCTGGAGCGCCTGCGGCAGATCGTCATGCCAGATGCCGTGCTTGCTGTTCTCGCCGCCGGTGTTGGTTTTCTGGCTGTGGCCGTGGCCGAAGCCGGGGTTGACGCGTAGCCAGACCGGATGGCCCTTCGAGCGCGCGCCGAGCTGATGCAGCATATCCACCGAACCGGCGTTGACCGGAATACGCAGCTCCGCCACGCGCGCCAGCGTCGGTTCGTCCAGCAGATCGGCGGTGAAAACGATCTCGTCGCCGCCCGCCTTAAAGCCCGCGGCCAGCGCCCGCTCAATCTCGCCCAGCGATACCGAATCGACCTTTACGCCCGCCTCACGCATCAGCCGCAGAATATGAATATTGGAGCAGGCTTTCTGTGCGAAGCGCACCACGTCGAACTGCCGCAGCTGCGCGATGCGATCGCGGATAATGTCGGCATCGTAGGCCCAGAACGGCCCGGTGTAGCGTTGGGTCAGCGTTAACAGGTTAGCGGCATTCAGGGCGCTGTCGGAATTATTTAGCGGACGTGGCATCGGGATTCTCCTTAAACTTTCCCCCCTATTACGCCATAGCGCCTTTTTGCTGAAAAATATCTGTTTCTGCGGAGGCTATGCAAATATGATATGGATTTTACAGGGAGGCGGCGATGGCGAACGTGACTCATCGACATATCGAAATCTTTCACGCGGTGATGACCAGCGGCAACCTGACCGCCGCCGCTGAGCTGCTGCATACCTCGCAGCCCACCGTCAGCCGCGAGCTGGCGCGCTTTGAGAAGGTCATTGGCCTGCGCCTGTTCGAGCGGGTGCGCGGACGGCTGCATCCCACCGTACAGGGGCTGCGGCTGTTTGAAGAGGTGCAACGCTCCTGGTACGGTCTCGACCGCATTATCAGCGCGGCGGAGGGGCTGCGGCAGTTTCGCCAGGGCGAGCTTTCCATCGCCTGCCTGCCGGTTTTCTCGCAGTCGCTGCTGCCGCCGCTCTGTCAGCCGTTTCTGCAACGCTATCCCGATCTCAGCCTGAATATTATTCCGCAGGAGTCGCCGCTGCTGGAAGAGTGGCTCTCCGCGCAGCGCCACGATCTGGGCCTGACCGAAACCCACGTCACGCCCGCCGGCACCGAGCGCATTGAACTGCTGACGTTAAACGAGGTTTGCGTACTGCCCGCACAGCATCCGCTGGCGGCGCGACGGGTGCTGACGCCGCAGGATTTCGCCGGGGAGAGCTACATCAGCCTTTCGCGTTCCGACAGCTATCGTCAGCTGCTCGACGCGCTGTTCCATGAACAGGGCGTACAGCGCAGGATGGTGATGGAAACGCACAGCGCGGCGTCAGTCTGCGCGATGGTGCGCGCGGGAGTGGGCATTTCAGTGGTGAATCCGCTGACGGCGCTTGATTATGCCGCCAGCGGCGTAGTGATACGACGTTTCAGCGTCGAAGTGCCCTTTACCGTCAGCCTGATTCGACCGCTGCATCGTCCGGCTTCCGCGCTGGTGAACGCCTTCAGCCAGCATCTGCAGAAAGAGGCCGCGCAGTTTCGCATCAAGCTTAACGCCCAGCTTGATTAAAAGCGCGGATCGGGCTGTTGTCACCCTAACAGCAGCAGGCAGGATAAGTCATCGCCACCGTTTATTTTATTAATGGCCTGATCAAGTTTATCCTTCATATGCAAAGTGTGATTGATATATTGATGATAATCCGCAATCAGCTGCATCACATCTTCCTGTTTGATCTCCTGTTGCAGCGATTTTATCAAAAATGAAAGCTTCAGGAAAAAGTAATCCATCACGATACGGTAATAAATTCGCATTATTTGAGAGATATCCCTGCCGGGAAAACAGCTTGTATAAAGCTGGTAGTGTAAATAGTTGCGAAGCACATGCGGCTCCGCCAGGCATGAAGTGGCGCGAAGCTGCCGCCATTGATGATTAATGCCTGCGAACTTCTCATTAACGTTGATAACTTCAGCATTTTCAGGCACGCCCAGATAGCTAAAAATAGAAGCGCCGACGTCCCGCAGCGCGCTGTTACGCACCGTGCCCTGTATATTGCCGCTAAAAATCGCCATAATGGCGCGTATCTTCAGCTGAAGCGCCTCTTTTTTGCCGCTGTTGTCCATTGTCAGTTGGCCTTCACGCAGCGCCACGACTAAACTTTCATAAAACGCTTCGATCTCAGAAAGCTGGCCAGCCACATCGAAATTGATACGCTGCAAATATAAAATAAACTGAGCTAACGCCAGCAAATTGGCCTCTATATCATTGCTTTCCGCATTGATAAGGCAGCAAGCAAATAGATGAATAAGCTGATCTTTCTGGGCAAGCGTCTGGCCTGAAGAGGTGAAAGATTTGGCGGATGAAGCAATAAGGTTTATTTCTTCATGCTGTAACATACTGTCCCGATCGAACAGCACCAGTCGTGCAACTTCGGGGCAGGATAAAGTCATGTTATGGCGTAACTGATCGCCCCATGCATCCTTTAAACGGGGATAAGTCGCACAAACGGTAGAAAGCGATTCGCCGCCCATTTTTTGATGTATTTTACAGAGCTTGTCTTTAGTAAAAAAGGGACATCTTTTATTTTCATCAAACTGAATAACGGAGTGTTTTCCCTTTCCCTGACGGGTTAACTTCAGTTTATTTCTGGCAATATCTCTTATTTCGCTATCGGATGAGTTGATATATTTGGTATATGTTCTTTTATCTATAAAAATATTCCATCCATAACAACAATCGTTTAAGCACTCCGCCCCCGTACATCTAAATTTCTTATAAAAGTTCGGGGTAATTACTTTACGGATTTTCATCGGGCATCGCTCATCGTTAAATCAGGTAAGGTAACATATTGTGATCGCAACCCTAACGGTTTATAAGCGAACACTTTAGCGCGTAATTAGCGTGACGCATTCAGATAATCCTTCCCTCATTACCGGCGACGTCGGTAACGGTTCTGGCAGATCTTTATTAAGCCTCTGATTTGGGAAACATCGGGGTAAGTGAGCAGATGACGCGTATGGCGTGGCGCCGCAGCGGCAAGGAATGGGAATAAGGACGTTGCTGATTCGCTGGCGGCACAGTGATGCCGCCAGCGCTTTTGCACAGGGTTAAGCGCGCGCCGTCTGCGTCTGTCCGCCCGCGCGGCGGAAAGTCATCAGGCAGACAATCAGCCCCAGCACGGCCAGCACGGCGGCGGCCACCGGCACCGAGGTCAGGCCGTAACCGCCGTCGATTACCGCCCCGCCAACCCAGGCGCCCAGCGCATTGCCGACGTTAAACGCGGAAATGTTCAGGGTCGAGACCAGATTCGGCGCCTCTTTACCGTGGCGCACTACGTTGATTTGCAGGCCGGGGACGGTGGCGAAAGTGGCCATCGCCCACAGGAACAGGGTAATTTCCGCCAGCCAGAGGCCGTGGCTGGTCCAGCTAAAGGCGAGCGAAAACAGCGCGATCAGCGCAAAACTGAGAATCAGGCTGAACGACACTTTCCAGTCCGCCAGCTTGCCGCCGATGATATTGCCCACTGTCAGCCCTGCGCCGATCAGGAACAGCGTCCAACTGACGCCGCGATTGCTGATGCCGGTGACCTGCAGCAGCAGCGGCGCGATATAGCTGAACAGCGCGAACATCGCCGCCGCGAAGCAGACAGTCATCAGCAGCGACAGCCAGAGCTTGCCGTTCGCCAGCGCGCTGATTTCGCTGGCGAGATGTACCGGCTTTTCATCTTTGTTGGTCGGCAGGCTGACGATCAGGGCGATAAACGCCAGCACGCCAATTACCGCCACGCCCCAGAAGGTAGCGCGCCAGCCGAACAGCTGGCCGAACCAGGTGCCGAGCGGCACGCCCAGCACGTTAGCCAGCGTCAGGCCAGTAAACATCAGCGCGACGGCGGAGGCCTGGCGGTTAGGCGCCACCAGGCTGGCAGCCACCACCGAACCGATGCCGAAGAACGCGCCGTGACAGAGCGCGGTCACAACGCGCGCCAGCATCAGCAGATTGTAGCTGTAGGCCAGGGCGCACAGCACGTTGCCGATAATAAAGATCGACATCAGTAGGATCAGCGTGCGTTTACGCGGCAGGCGCGCGGTCAGCAGCGCCATTACCGGCGCGCCGATCGCCACGCCCAGCGCATAGCCGCTGATCAGCCAGCCGGCGGAAGGAATAGAAACGCGCAGGTCGCCCGCCACCTCCGGCAGTAATCCCATAATAACGAACTCGGTGGTGCCGATTGCAAACGCACTCAGCGCCAGAGCCAGTAATGAAACAGGCATAACACTCTCCCAAAAAAACGATGATTGCAGACTCCAGGCAGGCCGCTGTCAGGCAGCGGTTCAGACGACGCGTTGTGGTGATGCCTTGAATGTTTTGCGTCGCGGCGGCTATTAAAACACAGTGTTATCACAACAAACACCCTGGCTACGACAAGGGAATATTGCGTCTGGCGCAACAATCCACCGCGATCTCTCGCTGCGCCATCGGGATTTCTTTCAGGAGGATAAACAGAGCGGCAAAACGCTGTATAACAATGTCGCGCCTAATATCCCTTACGTACATTTTGAACGCTGGCTACAGGCGGACATTAAATCCTGACGCGTACTTTTACTTGCGCTGCGCATCCGGCAGGCCGTCATGGGTGCCGAGCGGCTGCGCCGGCGGCTCGATCCAGCGGTCGGCGCGCGTGGCGGCGTAGTCGGGATTCAGCGGATAGTAGATGCGATTTTCCTTTTTGTTCGCCTCGCCCACCACCAGCAATTTGACCTCTTCTTCGCTGTTGTTAATAAAGGTGTGGCAGATGCCGGTGCCCGCCGGAAACGCCACCGCGTCGCCCGGCGTCAGCGCATGCAGCTCGCCGTTGAGCCAGAGATGGGGCTGCCCTTCCAGCACATAGACAAACTCCTCTTCGGCGCTTTCGGCGTGCGGATAAGAGAGGCGGCGGCCCGGCAGCAGGCGCTCGTGATGAATGCCGATGCGCGTCAGCCCCAGCGCGCGGCCCAGCGGCGCGCCGATGCCCATGCGCTCATCGCTGCCGCGATAGTGGGCCTTATCGGGTTCCTCCAGCGTTTGCCAGCGGCCGATGCATTGCGGACGTGAAGATGAAGACATAGCTTTACTCCTGATGAAGCCAGATTTTTAGCCTGGCAAAGGCGCAAGCGTATCTCAAGGCGGAAATGAAAAAGGACGCCGAAGCGTCCTTTTTACTCTGTCGTCAGCGTTATTTGCCGGACGGACGCAGCGCCGGGAACAGGATCACGTCGCGGATGGTGTGGCTGTTGGTGAACAGCATTACCATGCGGTCGATACCGATGCCCAGACCTGCGGTCGGCGGCAGGCCGTGCTCCAGCGCGGTGACGTAGTCTTCATCGAAGAACATCGCTTCGTCGTCGCCCGCGTCTTTCGCTTCCACCTGCTGACGGAAGCGATCGGCCTGATCTTCCGCATCGTTCAACTCGGAGAAACCGTTGCCGATTTCGCGGCCGCCGATAAAGAATTCAAAGCGGTCGGTGATTTCCGGGTTGGTGTCGTTGCGGCGCGCCAGCGGAGAAACTTCTGCCGGATATTCGGTGATAAAGGTCGGCTGGATAAGATGGCTTTCCGCGGTCTCTTCAAAAATCTCAGTGACAACGCGACCCAGGCCCCAGCTTTTCTCTACTTTGATGCCCAGCGAGCGCGCAATGGCGACCGCTTTATCGAAATCATCCAGATCGGCCAGGTTAGTTTCCGGGCGGTATTTCTGAATCGCTTCTTTCATCGTCAGCTTAGCGAACGGCTTGCCGAAGTCGAACACCTGGTCGCCGTAAGGCACTTCGGTGGTGCCCAGCACCTGCTGCGCCAGGGTGCGGAACAGGCTTTCGGTCAGCTCGATCAGATCTTTATAATCCGCATAGGCCATATAGAGTTCCATCATGGTGAACTCAGGGTTATGGCGCGGCGAGATGCCTTCGTTACGGAAGTTGCGGTTGATTTCGAATACGCGATCGAAACCGCCCACCACCAGACGTTTCAGATAGAGTTCCGGCGCGATGCGCAGGTACATATCAATGTCGAGCGCGTTGTGATGGGTGATGAACGGACGCGCGGAGGCGCCGCCTGGGATCACCTGCATCATCGGCGTTTCCACTTCCATAAAGTCGCGGCTCACCATGAACTGGCGGATGCCGGCCATGATCTGGGAGCGAATGCGGAAGGTTTTGCGCGACTCTTCGTTGGCAATCAGATCGAGGTAGCGCTGACGATAGCGCGTTTCCTGATCGGCCAGGCCGTGAAATTTATCCGGCAGCGGACGCAGCGCTTTGGTCAGCAGGCGCAGTTCGGTGCAATGGATAGAGAGTTCGCCGGTTTTGGTTTTGAACAGTTTGCCGCGCGCGCCGAGGATGTCGCCCAGGTCCCACTTTTTAAACTGTTCGTTGTAAACGCCTTCCGCCAGGTCGTCGCGCGCCACGTAAAGCTGGATGCGGCCGCCGACGTCCTGCAGCGTTACAAACGACGCCTTGCCCATAATGCGGCGCGTCATCATACGGCCCGCCACGCTGACTTCGATATTCAGCGCTTCCAGCTCTTCGTTGCTTTTCTCGTCATACTGCGCGTGCAGCTGTTCGGAAATGCCGTCGCGGCGGAAATCGTTCGGGAACGCCACGCCATGTTCACGCAGCGCGCTGAGCTTTTCACGACGCGCTTTCAGTTCGTTATTAAGTTCAAGCGCGGCATCAGCGCCCTGCGGTTGTTGTTCAGACATGTCGGTTCCTTATAGCCCTGCTTTCAAACTTGCTTCAATGAAGCGATCCAGATCGCCGTCCAGCACCGCCTGCGTGTTGCGCGTTTCCACGCCGGTGCGCAGATCTTTAATGCGTGAATCGTCCAGCACGTAAGAACGGATCTGGCTGCCCCAGCCGATATCAGATTTGTTGTCTTCCAGCGCCTGTTTCTCAGCATTTTTCTTTTGCATTTCCAGTTCATAAAGCTTGGCTTTCATCTGCTTCATGGCCTGGTCTTTGTTTTTATGCTGGGAACGGTCGTTCTGACACTGGGTGACGGTACCGGTCGGAATGTGGGTAATACGCACGGCCGATTCGGTACGGTTAACGTGCTGACCGCCTGCACCGGATGCGCGGTAGACGTCGATGCGCAGGTCCGCCGGGTTGATTTCGATGTCGATGTCGTCATCCACTTCCGGGTAAACGAAGGCGGAGCTGAACGAGGTGTGGCGACGACCGCCAGAGTCGAACGGGCTTTTACGCACCAGACGATGCACGCCGGTTTCGGTACGCAGCCAGCCGAAGGCGTAGTCGCCGGAGATGCGGATAGTCGCGGATTTGATGCCCGCCACTTCGCCGTCGGAGACTTCGATGACTTCGGTTTTAAAGCCTTTATCTTCCGCCCAGCGCAGATACATGCGCAGCAGCATGCTGGCCCAGTCCTGCGCTTCGGTGCCGCCCGATCCTGCCTGCAGATCGATGTAGCAGTCGGCGCTGTCATATTCGCCGGAGAACATGCGGCGGAATTCCAGCTCGCCCAGTTTTTTCTCCAGGCCATCCAGCTCGGCGACGGCTTCGTTGAAGGTTTCTTCATCTTCCGCTTCAACGGCCAGGTCCAGCAGGCCGGTGACATCTTCAAGGCCCTGGCTCATCTGGTCGAGGGTTTCGACTACGGCTTCCAGCGCGGATCGCTCTTTGCCCAGCGCCTGAGCGCGTTCAGGTTCGTTCCAGACGTCCGGCTGTTCCAGCTCGGCGTTTACTTCTTCGAGGCGTTCTTTCTTGGCATCGTAGTCAAAGATACCCCCTAAGAACGTCGCTGCGCTCAGTGAGGTCCTGAATACGGTTTTTGACCGGATTAATTTCAAACATGGCTTTCGAATCTTTTAGGAAGTGTCTATGGATATGACCGGGCAGTTTACCCGAAAAGGCGAGGAGATTGTAGTTTTGTCCGGCGGTTTGTGCAGGTGCAGCGGGCGCGGGGTTTAAGGGGCTGGATTCGGACAGCGGGTGCGGGGTTTAAGGAGCAGGATTCGGACAGCGGGTGCGGGGTTTAAGGAGGCAGGATTCGGACGGCGGGCGCGGTGATTAAGTCGCTCACTTTCGGTCAGCGACGGGCAGGCCGCTACGTAAAGTCGTCGTCAATCCATCCCTGGAGACTCCGCCGCGTCATCCCTGACGCGGAGGCTTTACTTCGCGGCCTGCCCGCCGCCTCCCTGACATCGTGCAAATAGTTCGCCGTCCTGACATCGTGCGAATAGTTCACCGTCCTGGCATCGTGCAAATAGTTCACCGTCCTGACATTGTGCAAATACTTCACCGTCCAGTTATCGTGCAAAGGCTTTACCAAACAAAAGCCGATAAAATTTTAAAAGGTCAGGTTACGCAAGCGCGATATCAGAGGAGTAAGAGGGACAGGACGAGAGGCGGGCCTCCCGCGCCAGGGAAGGCGCGGGCGGAGGCCCCAGGGATGGGTGCATGCCGTCCCGCCGAGCGGCCTGTCCCTCTTGCGACCGGCACGGATTGCTTTTAACCAACCGACACAGCCCGGTTTTAACCAACCGGCACGGATTGTTTGTAACCAATCGGCACTGCCCGGTTTTAACTAACCGGCACGGATTGTTTTTAACCAATCGGCACTGCCCGGTTTTAACCAACCGACACCGCCCTGCCCTATAGCGGCCAGATATGTTCGATCAACAACTGCACGCTACGATTGCCGCGGAACTCATTCACATCCAGCTTATAGGCCAGCTCAACGTGACGCACGCTGGCGTCCGGCCAAAGACGCGTATCAATATTAAACGCGATGCCGTCCAGCAACGGCCCGCCGCCTAACGGCTCCACCATCACCTTCAGATGACGCTCGCCCACCAGACGCTGTTGCAACAGCTTAAATTTGCCGTCGAACACTGGCTCCGGAAAAGCCTGTCCCCACGGCCCCGCATCGCGCAGCATTTCCGCCACCGGCAGCGTCAGATCCGGCGCCGACAGCTCGCCGTCTGACCAGATAACGCCCTGCAATGCGTCCGCATCCAGCCACTCGCCCACCAGGGCGCTAAACAGCGTGCTGAACTGCTCGAACTTCGCCTCTTCAAGCGACAGACCTGCCGCCATCGCATGGCCGCCGAACTTCAGGATCAACCCCGGATTCAACGTATCCAGACGTTCAAGCGCATCGCGCAGATGCAATCCCGCTACCGAACGGCCTGAACCTTTCAGCGTGCCGTCGCCCGCAGGGGCGAAAGCGATTACCGGACGGTGAAAGCGCTCCTTCAGCCGGGATGCCAGAATACCTACCACGCCCTGATGCCACTCAGGATGATAAAACGCCAGACCCAGCGGCAGCGTATCGCTGCTGCGCTCCAGCTGATTACAGAGCGCCAACGCTTCCGCCTGCATCCCCTGCTCAATCTCTTTGCGCGTCTGGTTCAGCGCATCCAGCTCGCTGGCCAACATCCGCGCCTGCGCCAGATCCTCCGTCAGCAGCAGCGCCACGCCTACTGACATATCATCCAGACGACCGGCGGCATTAAGACGCGGGCCAAGCGCGAAACCTAAATCGCTGGCGGCCAGCTGGCGCGCATCGCGATTCGCCACTTCCAGCAGCGCGCGAATGCCGGGACGGCACTTGCCTGCGCGGATGCGGCTCATTCCCTGCCAGACCAGAATGCGGTTATTGGCGTCCAGCGGCACCACGTCCGCCACCGTGCCGAGCGCCACCAGATCGAGCAGCTCCGCCAGATTTGGGATTGCCAGGCCGTTATCGAACCAGCCCTGCTCGCGCAGATGCGCCCGCAGCGCCAGCATCAGATAAAACGCGACGCCGACGCCCGCCAGCGCGCGGGAAGGAAAAGTACTGTCATCAAGATTAGGGTTAACGATCGCTTCCGCTTCAGGCAGCGTTTCACCTGGCAGATGGTGATCGGTCACCAGCACAGGGATGCCTTTCTGGTGCGCGCACAGCACGCCCGCGTGGGAAGAAATGCCGTTATCCACCGTCAGGATTAGCTCTGCGCCGCGCGCCGCCGCCTGCTCCACCACTTCGGGACTCAGGCCATAGCCATCATCGAAGCGGTTAGGCACCAGATACTGTACGTGCTGACCGCCCATGCTGCGTAACGCCAGTACGGTCAACGCGGTGCTGGTGGCGCCGTCGGCATCGAAATCGCCGACGATCATAATCTGTTTTTGATCGCGCAGCGCCTGATGCAGCAGCTCAACCGCCTGCTGCATGCCGCTCAACCCCTGCCAGGGATGAAGGAATTTCGCGCCGCGCTCCAGCTCGCGCGCGTCGCCTATACCGCGCTGGGCGTAAAGGCGACGCAGCAACGGATGAAAATCCGTCGGCAAAGCTGTATCGGGCGCCGCCTCACGGCGGCGAAGTTGCATCGGTTTATTCACTGCTGATTAGCTACCGCTCTTTTGTTTATCAAGAAACTGCTTCATCTCCTGCGGCCCCTGATAACCTGGAATCATCATGCCATTCTCCATCAGGATGGCAGGCGTGCCCTGAATGCCGAACAGAATGCCCAGCTGATACTGCTTTTGAAGATCGATTTTGCAATCGATGGGAGAAACTTCGTCGCCTTTCATTGCCGCGTCGAACGCTTTATTACGATCCGCCGCGCACCAGATGGACTTCATTTTCTTCGCCACCTGCCCATTCATTCCTTCGCGCGGGAAAGCCAGATAGCGCACGGTGATGCCCAGCGCATTGTAGTCGGCCATCTCCTGATGCAGCTTGCGACAATAACCGCAGGTGATATCAGTGAAAACGGTAATCATATGCTGCTCTTTCGGCGCCTTATAGACGATCATCTCTTTGCTTAAGGCATCGACTTTTTTCTGCAGCTGTTGATTGGTGACGTTCACCGGATGCGCGCCGCTGACATCATATAGCGGCCCCTGAATAAAGTGCTTTCCATCTTCGGTGACATAGAGCACGCCGCTTTCAGAGAGCACGGTTTTCATGCCCGGCAACGGCGAAGGCTGGATCTCGACCTGTTGCAGTCCCAGCTTGCGCAAAGATTGCTGAATCGCGGCGTCATCCGCCTGGGCTACGCCAGCAACAGAAGCAGCCAGCAAAGCGGCGATGGCAAAAGTTTTTTTCATCCTGTTCCCTTATTACTCCGCCGCCTCAGGCGCGCGGATGATGCTGTTGATGTAACTGACGCAGACGCTCGGTGGCGACATGCGTATAAATTTGCGTCGTGGAGAGATCGCTGTGCCCCAGCAGCATTTGTACGACACGTAAATCCGCGCCGTGGTTCAACAGATGCGTGGCAAAGGCGTGCCGCAGCACGTGCGGCGACAGCTTCTCGCTGTCGATGCCGGCCAGCGTGGCGTAATGTTTGATGCGGTGCCAGAAGGTTTGGCGGGTCATCTGCTGCGCGCGGTTGCTGGGAAACAGCACGTCAATCGCCCGGCCGTTCAGCAGCCACGGACGACCATATTCCATATACTGTTCCAGCCAGTGTATCGCCTCTTCGCCCAGCGGCACCAGTCGCTCTTTGTTGCCTTTGCCGATCACACGCACCACGCCCTGGCGCAGACTGACATCGCTTATCGTCAGCCCCACCAGCTCTGAAACGCGCAGTCCGGTGGCGTAGAGCAGCTCCAGCATCGCTTTATCTCGCAGCTCAATCGGCTGATCGACGCTGGGCGCCTGTAGCAGCCGCTCCACCTGCGCTTCCGACAGATCCTTCGGCAGACGCTGCGGCAGTTTGGGCGACGAGAGCAGCGCGCTTGGATCGTCATCGCGCAGCTTTTCGCGATAGAGATACTGGAACAGCCGCCGCGTCGCGCTTAACAGGCGCGCCGAGCTGGTGGCTTTATAACCGCCCTCGATGCGCTCGGCAAGAAAAGCCTGTAAATCGGCCGCGTCTGCCTGGAGCAGAGAACGTTGGTGATGCGCCAGCCAGCCGGTCAGCGACAGCAGATCCTGTCGATAGGAGGTCAGGGTGTTTTGCGCCAGATTACGCTCTATCCACAGCGCATCGAGAAACTGTTCAATAAGATCGTTATCCTGCATCTTTTTCCCTCGCGCAAAGCCGTGAATTTCACCGCATTATGCCTGAAAGCGGCGCCCTTCTGATACAATTGCGCCCATCTGATGATATGAATGAGTAGATGTTCCGTATGAAAATTGGCCTTTTTTACGGTTCCAGCACCTGTTACACCGAGATGGCCGCCGAGAAAATTCGTGATTTTATCGGCGAGGAGCTGGTCACGCTGCACAACCTGAAGGATGACGCTCCAGCGCTGATGGAGCAGTACGATATGCTGATCCTCGGCATCCCGACCTGGGATTTCGGCGAATTGCAGGAAGACTGGGAGGCGGTCTGGCAGGAGATCCCGACGCTGAAGCTGCGCGGCAAAGTGGTGGCGCTCTACGGCATGGGCGATCAGCTCGGCTATGGCGAGTGGTTTCTCGATGCGCTGGGAATGCTGCATGAGCTGCTCGCGCCGATGGGCGTTCAGTTCGTCGGCTACTGGCCGATTGAAGGCTACGAGTTTACCAGCCCGAAACCGCTTACCGCCGACGGCACGCAATTTGTCGGCCTGGCGCTGGATGATGTGAATCAGTTTGAAGAGAGCGATGAGCGCATCGCCCAATGGTGCGAGCAGATCCTTACGGAAACCGCCGCGCTGCTATAGCAACCGCTGCGCGGGCCTTGCCTGACTTCACTGCCGCACGTGGCGTTTAGCCGGGCTCATATCCCTTAAACAGGCGACGCAGCGCGCGCCAGTTCGCTTCCGGCATGCTGTCCCGCATCAGCCACAATGACAGGCGTGTCCCCTGCGGCGTGCGCAGCGTAAGCAGTATGCCAAACGGCAGAATAAACGGCGGCCGCATCACCTGATAATCCCGCTGTCGCCAGCGCCAGATGCGGCTTTCCTCCGCCGTTAAGCGGCCGCTGAAGCGACGTTGTAGATGCAGACGTCGCCACAGTTCGCCGAGCATTAGCAGCAGCAGCACCATCATCAACGGCGCCAGCGACGGCGGCCAGGGCAACAACAGCAATCCGAAGACGAGCGGGCTATAGAGCAGGCAGGTTATCTGCTGCGCCCGCGCCGACGGGGAGAGATCAGATTGCCACCGCACCACGTTCCGGGCCACGCTGCTGGTTGCGCGTCTGAATCAGCTGCACCATACGTTTCAGCTCGGCATCGGCCGGCTCGCCGTGGTTCATCAGCCAGTTAAACAGATCGGGATCGTCGCTTTTCAGCAGACGAATAAACAGCGCCTTATCTTCATCGCTCA
Source organism: Mixta sp. (assembly GCF_024610815.1). NCBI lineage: Bacteria > Pseudomonadati > Pseudomonadota > Gammaproteobacteria > Enterobacterales > Erwiniaceae > Mixta > Mixta sp. Next base: position 4,809 of record NZ_JANION010000134.1, on the reverse strand, counting down.
GCGAATCATATTCATATTTAAAGAAAGGCATAATGGCGATATCCAGCTCCAGCATGCCGCGGCGGCAGGCCCAGTGAATACGGGATTTATCGTTGATATCCATGTGTTCCGTCATCGGTTGGCTCAAACATGCAGGCTAGTGTAGCGCTTTTTTTCGGGCCTGTTGAAGGCAAATTCTCCCCCTGCGGGCCACAGCGCAAAGTGGCAATGCGGGTTGCGAGGTTATCACGCGATTTGTGCGTCCGCTTCAGGAAACAGGTTGCAAAGCCATACTGCTCTTTTAATATGAGGTCACTATTCCTTATCCACTGACTTTTTCAGGACTCCCTATGCCTGACTTTACGTTTCCACCGCGCCAGCCCGTTGCTTCCTCCCGACTGCCGCTGACGCTGATTTCGCTGGAGGATTGGGCGCTGGTTTCCGTGCAGGGCGCGGATAGCACCACCTATCTGCAAGGCCAGGTGACGCTGGACGTCGCTGCGCTGGCTGCCGAGCAGCATTTACCCTGCGCGCACTGCGATGCGAAAGGGAAAATGTGGAGCAACCTGCGACTGTTCCATCGCGGCGAAGGCTACGCCTATCTGGTGCGCCGCAGCGTGCGCGATATGCAGATCACCGAGCTGAAGAAATACGCCGTTTTTTCTAAGGTGACGATCGCCGCCGACGAACAGCCGGTTCTGCTGGGCGTGGCGGGCTTTCAGGCCAGAGCGGCGCTGACTCACCGTTTCGCCGCTCTGCCGGATGCGCAGACGCCGGTGGTGCAAGATGGCGATTCAACGCTGCTCTGGTTCGGCACGCCTGCCGAACGTTTCCTGCTGGTGACCACCGCGGAAAAAGCCGCCGAACTGAAAGAGGCGCTGGCGGGCGAGGCGCAGCTTAACGGTAGTCAGCAGTGGCTGGCGCTGGATATTGAAGCGGGCCTGCCGGTGCTGGATGAAAAAACCAGTGGCCAGCTGATCCCACAGGCGACCAACCTGCAGGCGCTGGATGCGATCAGCTTTAAGAAAGGCTGCTATACCGGTCAGGAGATGGTGGCGCGCGCCAAGTTCCGCGGCGCCAACAAGCGAGCGCTTTACTGGCTGGCGGGCAAAGCGGGACGTGTTCCGGAGGCGGGCGACGCGCTGGAGCTGAAGATGGGTGAAAACTGGCGACGCACCGGCACTATTCTGACGGCCGTACAGCTGGAGTCCGGCGATGTCTGGGTACAGGCGGTGCTGAATAACGATCTGGAGCCGGAAAGCGTACTACGCGTGCAGGGCGACGAGGGCGGCGAACTGGCTATTCAGCCGCTGCCCTACTCGCTGGCGGAATAACCGGTCTGAAAAATAAAAAGGCGGCCTTCAGGCCGCCTTTTTTAGGGCTTCAGTATATAAAGGTAGATCGCTAAAAAGTGGCAGATGCTGCCGCCCAGAACAAAGCCATGCCAGATGGCGTGGTTGTATGGAATACGCTTCGCCACATAAAAAATCACGCCCAGCGTGTAGATGATGCCACCCACCGCCAGCAGCCAGAGACCGCCCGGCGCCAGCTTGATCGCCAGCTGATAAATCACGATCAGCGAGAGCCAGCCCATCAACAGGTAAGTCACCACCGACAGCACCTTGAAACGGTGGATGAAGACCAGCTTAAAAATAATGCCCAGCAGCGCCAGACTCCAGATCACCACCATCAGACCATGCGCCAGCGGCGATTTCAGCCCCACCAGCAGAAACGGCGTATAGGTGCCGGCAATCAGTAAGTAGATCGCGCAGTGATCCAGCTTTTTCAGCCAGAATTTAGCGCGCGGGTTTGTAACAGCATGATAAAGCGTCGAGGCGAGAAACAGCAGAATCATGCTGCCGCCATACAGGCTGTAGCTGGTAATTGCCAGCGCGCCCGCATTAGCGTCGATGGCCTGGCTCAGCAGCAACACCAGCCCGACGATGCCAAAGATGCAGCCCAGGCCATGACTGATGCTGTTAGCGATCTCTTCCGCCAGCGAGTATCCCTCGGCTAATACATTTTTATTCGCCATATTCACCCCCTGAAATTGCGTAATGCCCTGTGCAAAAAAGGAAATCTTTATCGACAGGTTGCGCCGGTTTTTTACGCATTCAAAGACTAGCTGAGAATCATTTCAGTATACACCTGTAAGCTGAAAGAATTTTATGTCCGCCTGTAACGCTTACGCACGCATCGGCGAAAAAAACAAAATCTGGTAAGGTAGGCGCGGTAATGACTGACGCGGATACAGCATGTTTACTCACAGCATAATCTCAACGCTTAACGACACCGAGATGCAGGTTTATAACACCGTGATCAAAAGCGGTGACAAAGTGATGTATATGACCATCCGCGAGCTGGCGGACGCTGCCGGTGTCTCCACCACCTCGGTGCTGCGCTTCTGCCGCAAAATGCAGTGCGATGGTTATTCTGAATTTCGCATTCGCTTTAAATTATATCTGGAGCAGGAACAGCAGCGCCCGATTAATTATGGCGTGAATGAAATGGTCAGCTTCTTTAAAAGCATTAATAATGACGATTTCGAATATTTAATTAGCCAGGCGGTGGAGCATATTCTGGCGGCGCAGCGTATTATTTTTATCGGCGCGGGCACTTCCGGCACGTTAGGAAAATATGGTGCACGCTTTTTCTCTAACGTAGGTAAATTCAGTAATTACATCGACGACCCTTATTATCCGGTCAGCAATGATATGTATAAAGACGCAGTGGCGATTATCCTTTCCATTTCCGGCGAAACCGAAGAAATCCTGCGGCTTGCCAGCCAGTTCAGCCTGCATCGATGCAAAATCATTACTATTACCAATAGTGAAACCAGCTCGCTGGCGAAGCTGGCGGATTTTAATATCTCTTGCCATATGCCATTAATTCGCATGAACGGCGGCTTTGATATCACTACCCAAGTGCCGACGCTCTATATTATCGAAAGTATTGGTCGTAAACTCGCCAGCCGCCTGAGCGAATAAAACAAGCTGTTTTTTACAGGTAACAAATTACATTTGTCACGTTTCGTTATAACGTGACATTCCCCTGCGCTTTGCTACACTCCAAACAACCTTTATCACCGGCGCGTTATTATTTCACGCTCTCTTACCGCGGCATCGCCTTTATTTTGTAGCGGCCGCTGCGTGATAATCCGCGGCCCGACCGCTTTTTTACTGCAACAGTAAGGAACGCTTTATGACCAGGCATCAGTTACCGAAAGATTTTTTGTGGGGCGGCGCCGTTGCCGCGCATCAGGTTGAAGGAGGATGGGATCAGGGCGGCAAAGGCATCAGCATCTGCGACGTGCTTTCCGGCGGATCGCACGGCGTCGATCGTGTTATGACCGACGGCGTTCAGCCCGGTTATAACTACCCTAACCATGAGGCGGTCGATTTTTATCATCGTTATAAAGATGATATCGCGCTGTTCGCCGAAATGGGTTTTAAATGCTTCCGCACCTCTATCGCCTGGACGCGTATTTTCCCTAACGGCGACGAACTGGAGCCGAACGAGGCAGGCTTACAGTATTATGACGATCTGTTCGACGAACTGTTAAAGCACGGCATCGAGCCGGTCATTACCCTTTCCCACTTTGAAATGCCGTGGCACCTGGTAAAACAGTACGGCGGCTGGCTGAACCGAAAAGTGGTCGACTTCTTTGTGCGTTTCAGCGAGGTGGTCCTGCGCCGCTATCAGCACAAAGTGAAATACTGGATGACCTTCAACGAGATCAACAACCAGCGTACCTGGAACTATCCGTTGTTCGGCTACTGCTGTTCCGGCGTGGTATTTACCGACCATGATAATCCTGAGCAGACCATGTATCAGGTAATGCACCATCAGTTTGTCGCCAGCGCGAAAGTGGTGGCGCTGGGACATCGCATCAATCCTGATTTCCAGATCGGCTGCATGATCGCCATGGTGCCCGTCTATCCTTTCTCGTGCCATCCAGACGATGTGATGTTCGCCCAGGAAGCGATGCACCGCCGCTATGTCTTTAGCGACGTGCAGATGCGCGGCTACTATCCCGCCTACGTGCTGCATGAGTGGGCGCGCAAAGGCTACCACATCGAGATGGAAGCGGGCGATGAAGAGACGCTGCGCAACGGCTGTTGCGACTACGTGGGCTTCAGCTACTACATGAGCAACGCGGTGCAGGCCAACGCCAAAGGCGAAGGCGACGCCATTACCGGCTTTGAAGGCAGCGTGCCGAATCCGCATGTGAAAGCCTCCGACTGGGGCTGGCAGATCGATCCGGTGGGCCTGCGTTACTCCCTGAACGCGTTATATGAGCGCTATCAGAAGCCGTTGTTTATTGTAGAAAACGGCTTTGGCGCGATTGATAAGCCGAATGCCGACGGCTTTATCGAAGATGATTACCGCATCGATTATCTGCGCGCGCACATCGAGCAGATGAAAAAAGCGGTGCTGGAGGATGGCGTCGACCTGATGGGCTACACGCCATGGGGCTGTATCGACTGCGTCTCTTTCACCACCGGTCAGTACAACAAGCGCTACGGCTTTATTCACGTCGATAAAAACGATGACGGCAGCGGCACTATGGCGCGCTCGAAGAAAAAAAGCTTCGCCTGGTATCAGCAGGTTATCGCCAGCAACGGCGAGCAGCTGTAAGATCAATAAAGGCCGGCGCTATCTCCGGCCTTTATGATTGCTATCCACCTTTATTATCCCTTCATTCATAACGCTGTTAAAATATTATTTTAAAATTCATCTTTAATTAATAACCTGACAACATTTAATGACCACAACAGCGAATTCATTTTACTGCGTAACAGATATTATTTCTCTTTCATACTGCTCGCT
>NZ_JANION010000130.1:0-14597 GCF_024610815.1 Mixta sp. | reverse complement strand
TCGCTTCATCCCACATAAAGAGTTCCGTCAGCGGCGGGGCGTGTAGCGCCGCGCGCGGCGAAAAGTCATCCTCGTCGGTCAGCTGGCCGAAGCGGTTCCAGGGACAGATCAGCTGACAGTCGTCGCAGCCGTAGATTCGGTTGCCGATTAGCGGTCGAAACGCTTCTGGTATCGCGCCTTCGAGCTCGATGGTCAGGTAGGAGATGCAGCGGCGCGCATCTACCACGTAAGGCTCAACGATGGCGCCGGTCGGGCAGGTGGTCAGGCAGGCGACGCAGCGCCCGCACTGTTCTTCCTGCGGCTGATCGACCGGCAACGGCAAATTGATCAACAGTTCGCCAAGAAAAAACCAGGAGCCCGCCTCGCGGTTGAGGATAAGTGAGTGCTTACCTGTCCAGCCGAGTCCTGCTTTCGCCGCCAGCGGCCGCTCCAAAAGGGGGGCGGAATCAACAAACGGGCGAAAATTCGCCGCTTCGCAGCGCTCACGGATTAAATCGCCGAGCTTTTTCAGGCGATTGCGTAATACTTTGTGATAGTCGCGACCTAAAGCGTAGCGGCTGACGTAACCCAGACGGGGATTTTTTAGCGTGCTGGCAAAGGCGGCTTTCGCCGGCAGGTAGTTCATCCGCACGCTGATTACGCGCAGGGTGCCAGGCAGCAGTTCATGCGGGCGGGCGCGCATCATGCCATGTCGCGCCATCCACTCCATTTCGCCATGATATTGCTTATCCAGCCAGGCCTGCAGACGCGGCTCCTCCACGCTGAGATCGGTGTCGCAGATGCCGACCTGCTGAAAGCCGAGCGACAGTCCCCACTGTTTTATATCCTGAGCAAGCTGTTGAAGATCGAGAGGGTGTGACATGACTGATAATACCGAGAAGGAAAACGCCTGTAGTTTACCACACTCTGTCTGGCCTGCGCAGGCGCTGCGTCGTCTGGAAACCGAAGGCGCGGACACGTTAGGCATTACCTTATACGAACTGATGCTGCGCGCGGGCGCCGCCGCTTTCGACCTGATTCGCAGACAGTGGCCGCAGGCGCAACACTGGCTGATACTTTGCGGTCATGGCAATAACGGCGGCGACGGCTATGTCGTGGCGCGTCTGGCGCAGGCAGCGGGGTTTCAGGTGACGCTGCTGGCCTGTGACAGCGAACGCCCGCTGCCGGAAGAAGCGCAGGCGGCGCGCGAAGGCTGGCTGGCGGCCGGTGGCGAAGTGCATGATGCGGAGGCTGTCTGGCCGGAGCAGGTGGATATTATCGTCGATGCGCTGTTGGGCACCGGCCTGAATCGTGCGCCGACGGAAAGCTACGCCCGGTTGATTGAGAAGGCGAACCGCCATGCAGCGCCGGTTTTCTCCATTGATATGCCTTCCGGCCTGGTCGCCGCCAACGGCACTGCCCCTGGCGCAGTCATCGAGGCGGCCGCCACGCTGGCGTTGATCGCCATTAAGCCGGGGCAGGTGACCGGCAAAGCGCGCGACTATGTCGGCCAGCTGCACTATCACGGGCTTGGCCTTGAGTCCTGGCTTAGCGGTCAGCAGGCGCCGATGGCGCGTTACGACGCGCAGGCGCTGACTCGCTGGCTGCATCCGCGTCGACCCACCTCGCACAAGGGCGATCAGGGACGCCTGCTGGTGGTCGGCGGCGATCGCGGCACCGCCGGAGCAATACGGATGACGGCGGAAGCAGCATTGCGCGCCGGAGCAGGTTTGGTGCGAGCGCTTACTCACAAAGATAACATCGTGCCGATTCTCGCCGCCCGCCCGGAGATTATGGTGGATGAACTGACGGATGAGGCGCTCCAGCAGGCGCAGGGATGGGCCGACATGATTGTTGTCGGGCCGGGACTGGGCCAGAAAGAGTGGGGCAAAAAGGCGCTGCGGAAAATAGAAAATTCTCAGAAACCGATGCTGTGGGATGCAGATGCGCTTAACCTGCTGGCATTCAATCCCGATAAACGTCAGAATCGCATCATTACGCCTCATCCCGGCGAAGCGGCGCGACTGTTGAACCTGTCGACCGCTGAAATTGAGAGTGATCGCTTACTTGCCGCTCAACGCTTGGTGAAGCGCTACGGTGGCGTGGCGGTGCTGAAAGGCGCAGGCACGATTATCGCCAGTGAAAGCGGTGAAATAGCCTTCGCCGACGTCGGCAATGCGGGCATGGCTTCAGGCGGGATGGGCGACGTGCTGTCAGGCATCATCGGCGCGCTGTGCGGCCAGAAGCTGACGCTGTATGATGCTGCCTGTGCGGGCTGTGTGGTACATGGCGCGGCGGCGGATGCGGTAGCGGCGCGCTTTGGCACGCGTGGAATGCTGGCGACCGATCTGTTCTCCGAGCTGTTTCGATTTGTTAATCCTGAGATGTTAAACAATAAAGCATGAATACCTGTGTTATCGCATTGCCTGACGAGGCGGCAACCCTCGATCTGGGCGCTCAACTTGCCCGCGCCTGCGACAGCGCGGTGGTCATCTATCTGTACGGCGATTTAGGGGCCGGAAAAACCACCTTCAGCCGCGGATTCTTGCAGGCGCTGGGTCATCAGGGCAACGTGAAAAGCCCGACCTATACGCTGGTGGAGCCTTATCAGCAGCTGGCGCGGCCCGTTTATCATTTTGATCTCTATCGGCTGGCCGACCCGGAAGAGCTGGAGTTTATGGGCATTCGCGACTATTTCGCCGGCGACGCCGTTTGCCTGGTGGAATGGCCGCAGCAGGGCGCGGGCGTGCTGCCTGAGCCCGACCTGTCGCTGACCCTGAGCTATGTCAGCCAGGCGCGCGAAGCGAAGCTGGAAGCGCATTCGCCGCTCGGCGAAAGACTGGTCGCGCTGGCGCTGAAGAAGGACTCCGCATAATGGCGCGCATCAAGGTTATGCTGTTGATGCTGCTGTGCCTGTTCTCCTGCTCCTCGCTGGCGGCCAGTCTGTCCGATATTCAGGTTTCAAACGGCAATAGTCAGGCAACGGTGACGCTGAGCTTTAACGGCCAGCCCATCTACGGCTTCTTCCCGTTGCATAACCCGGACCGCGTGGTGCTGGATATTCGTCAGTCCGGCGTAATTCAGGGGCTGCCGCTGAATTTCAGCGGCGATAATCTGGTGAAACGCATTCGCACCAGCCAACCGAAAGATGCGCAGAGCATTCGGCTGGTGTTTGAGCTGACCCGGTCCGGTAAAACGCGCGCCGTTACGCAGCGCAACGGCGACAATTACAAGGTCGTGTTTACCATTACCGGCAAACAGAGCGCCGCCGCCCGCGCGCCGGTCAACACCGCGACGCGCAGCCGTCCACAGCCGACCACACCAGCGCACAATCCCTTTGACGGCGATAAGGTCACCACGGTGACCAACAGCAACAGCCGCATCGCGCCGGGACAGAGCAACAGCACCTCTAACGATACGGTGATTGTCGCTATTGACGCCGGTCACGGTGGACAGGACCCCGGCGCCATCGGCATGAATGGCCTGAAAGAGAAGAACGTCACCATCGCCATCGCCCGCAAGCTGAAAGCGATGCTTAATGACGATCCGATGTTTAAAGGCGTGCTGACGCGCGACGGCGACTACTTTATTTCAGTGATGGGGCGCTCTGACGTGGCGCGTAAGCAAAACGCCAACGTGCTGGTGTCTATCCACGCCGACGCCGCGCCAAACCGCAGCGCGCGCGGCGCATCGGTCTGGGTCCTGTCGAACCGCCGCGCCAACAGCGAAATGGCGAACTGGCTTGAACAGCATGAGAAACAGTCTGAGCTGCTGGGCGGGGCAGGCGATCTGCTGGCTAACAGCCAGGCGGACCCTTATCTGAGCCAGGCGGTATTGGATTTACAGTTCGGCCACTCTCAGCGCGTCGGTTATGATGTGGCGAAGAAGGTAATTCAGCAGCTGCAACAGGTCGGCTCGCTGCACAAGCGGCGACCAGAGCATGCCAGCCTGGGCGTATTGCGTTCGCCCGATATCCCTTCGCTGCTGGTGGAAACGGGTTTTATCAGTAACCCTTCGGAGGAGCGGCTGCTGGGAAGCAGTGCGTATCAGGAGAAGATTGCCGGGTCGATTTATCGCGGCCTGCGCAGCTACTTCCTGACGCATCCGCTGCAATCTGTCCCAAAGCAGGAAAACCGACCGTTGCCGTCCGCAACGGCGGTTGAAGTCGAAGCCAATCGTTCCAGCACGCCGGTCGCTTATACCGGGCCGGTGAAGCGTCACGTCGTGAAGCGCGGCGAAACGCTGTCGGGCATCGCCGCGCAGTATGGCGTTTCCATGACCACGTTGACGCAGCTGAACCAGCTGAAAAAGCAGAGCGTCTGGGTAGGGCAACGGCTGAAAGTGCCTGCCAGCGGTGGCACGACCGCCGTTTCAGCCGCCTCCAGCCGCCGTCCGCAGCGTCATAAAGTGGTGCGCGGCGATTCGCTGACCGCCATTGCGGTGCATTACGGCGTCAGCGCGCAGGCTATCATGCAGGCCAATAATATGAAGTCTACCAATGTGATGCTGGGGCAAACGCTAAAGATCCCCGCCTCCTGACCGCCGCGGGCCGCATGACCGCCGCGGGCCGCATGACGGCCCGCGGCCGCCACGCAGCGCGACAACCGTTGTTTCACGCCAGATTGAGGATAGTGCCCCATGCCCATTCAGATCCTGCCGCCGCAGTTAGCCAACCAGATCGCCGCCGGTGAAGTGGTCGAGCGACCGGCGTCGGTCGTTAAGGAACTGGTGGAAAATAGCCTCGATGCTGGCGCCACGCGTATCGATATCGATATTGAAAAGGGCGGCGCGAAGCTGATTCGCATCCGTGACAACGGCTGCGGCATCAGCAAAGCGGAACTGGCGATGGCGCTCGCGCGTCACGCCACCAGTAAAATCACGTCGCTGGACGATCTGGAAGCGATCGTCAGCCTGGGCTTTCGCGGCGAGGCGCTGGCGAGCATCAGCTCCGTTTCGCGCCTGACGCTGACCTCGCGCACCGCTGAACAGCAGGAAGCCTGGCAGGCGTATGCCGAAGGGCGCGATATGACGGTGACGGTCAAACCCGCCGCGCATCCGCCTGGCACCACGCTGGAAGTGCTCGACCTCTTTTACAACACGCCTGCGCGCCGCAAGTTTATGCGCACCGAAAAGACCGAGTTCGCTCATATTGATGAGGTGGTGCGGCGTATTGCGCTGGCGCGTTTCGATATCGCCATTTCCCTGACCCATAACGGCAAGCTGGTGCGTCAGTACCGCGCCGCCGCGCAGGAAAGCCAACAGTTGCGGCGTCTGGGCGCTATCTGCGGCGCCACCTTTATGGATCATGCGCTGAAAATAGAATGGCAGCATGGCGATCTGGCGCTGCGCGGCTGGGTGGCCGATCCGGCTGGCGCGCGTCAGGTCAGCGAGCTGCAATACTGCTACGTAAACGGCCGCATGATGCGCGATAAGCTGATCAACCATGCTATTCGCCAGGCCTATCAGGAAAAGCTGGGCGGCGATCATCAGCCCGCCTATGTGCTTTATCTGCATATCGATCCGCATCAGGTCGATGTGAACGTGCATCCTGCTAAGCATGAGGTGCGTTTCCATCAGTCGCGGCTGGTGCATGATTTTATCTATCAAGGCGTGATCAGCGTGCTGCAAGAGAGCGGCGCGGAAAGCCTGCCGCTGACGACGGAGGCGGCGCCGCGCTGGCAGCCGGAAAACCGTCAGGCTGCGGGCGGCAATCACTTTTCCAGCCCGCCGCCGACGCCGGTCGAGCCGTCAGCGCCCGCTGAGACCTCGCCGCCACGTCAGCCCTCGGTCTCCGCCGCCGCGCCGCGCGCCGGTAATGGCGGCGGCGCAGGCGGTCACGCCGCGGCGTCGTTGACAGGCTGGCCACAGCAGCAGCCCGGTTATCAAAAACGCGAGGGCGCGCTTTATCAGCAGCTGCTGCAAACGCCGACGCCCGCAGAAAAAACGCCGTCGCGCGCGCAGGAGCCTGTCGCCGCGCCGCTGCGCGCCCATAGCCAGAGCCTGGGGCGGGTATTGACGGTGCTGCACGACAGCTACGCGGTGGTGGAGCGGGACGGCCAGCTGGCGCTGATCGCCTTAACCGTGGCGTCGCGCTGGTTGCGTCAGGCGCAGCTGGAACCGGGCGCCGAAGGGCTGAAGCCTCAGCCGTTGCTGATTCCGGTCAGGTTAAAGCTGGCCCAGGCGGAACGACAGGCAATGCAGCGGCACGATGAGCTGCTGCGCCTGTTGGGTATTGATTTGCAAAGCGATGGGCAGCATGTGACGCTACGCGCGGTGCCTTTACCATTGCGCCAACAAAATTTACAAAACTTGATTCCAGAACTGTTAGGCTATCTCGCCCGTCAGCAGGATATTTCCTCGACGCTGTTAGCCCAATGGCTGGCGCGTCAGGCTGAGGTAGAGCATACGCACTGGAATCATTCACAGGCGATAGCGCTGCTGGCGGATGTCGAACGGCTCTGTCCGGCGCTATTAAAATCGCCACCTCCGGGTTTATTACAACCGATCGACACAGAAAAGGCGTTAAACGCCCTGAAGCATGAGTGAAAGCAGAATGGCGGGCCGGCCTAAGGCGATTTTTTTGATGGGGCCGACGGCCTCCGGCAAAACGGCGTTGGCGATTTCGCTGCGCAAGCAGTTGCCGGTAGAGCTGATAAGCGTTGATTCAGCCCTGATTTATCGCGGCATGGATATTGGCACTGCCAAGCCATCCGCGGAGGAGCTGGCGCAGGCGCCCCATCGTCTGCTGGACATCCGCGATCCGTCGGAAGCCTACTCGGCGGCCGACTTTCGTCGCGATGCGTTAGCGGAAATGGCGGAGATTACCTCAAAAGGGCGAATTCCGTTGCTTGTTGGTGGAACCATGCTCTACTTCAAAGCGCTGCTGGAAGGATTGTCGCCGTTGCCCTCGGCCGATCCGGAGGTGCGCGAACGGATAGAGCAAACGGCGCGTGAACAGGGATGGGAAGCCCTGCACCGCCAATTATGTGAAATTGATCCCATTGCTGGCGCTCGTATTCATCCGAATGATCCCCAGAGACTCTCGCGGGCACTGGAAGTTTTTTTTATTTCGGGTAAAACTTTAACAGAACTGACGAAAACCGCGGGTGAGGCGTTGCCTTACGATGTCATTCAGTTCGCTATCGCTCCGGCGAGCCGTGAATTGTTGCATCAGCGTATTGCGTTGCGTTTTGAACAAATGCTGGCTTCAGGTTTTGAAGCCGAAGCGCGCGCGCTGTTTGCAAGGGGAGATTTGCATACGGATTTGCCTTCCATTCGTTGTGTCGGATATCGCCAGATGTGGTCCTACCTTGAAGGCGAGATTGATTACAACGAAATGGTTTATCGGGGAATTTGCGCGACCCGACAACTCGCCAAGCGCCAAATCACCTGGCTACGCGGCTGGCAGAATGTTCACTGGCTTGACAGCGAACATTCGGACCAGGCGCTTAACAAGGTATTACAGGTTCTTGGTGCGAACCTTGGGTGAATGTGTACAATTGATCCGTTATCGTGCGCAAATTTTTTTACGCAGTTTTTAGAGCCGCAGGGTTCTTAGTAATAAACAACAAGCATATAAGGAAAAGATAGAATGGCTAAGGGGCAATCTTTACAAGACCCGTTCCTGAACGCACTGCGTCGCGAGCGTGTTCCGGTTTCAATTTATTTGGTGAATGGTATCAAACTGCAAGGTCAGATTGAGTCTTTCGATCAGTTTGTCATTTTGTTGAAAAATACGGTCAGCCAGATGGTGTATAAGCACGCTATCTCTACCGTTGTTCCGTCCCGTGCAGTCTCCCACCATAGCAACAATGCAGGTGGCGGTAGCAACTATCATCACGGCGGCAATAATCAGGCAGCGCAATCGCAGCCGCAACAGCAAGACGGTGACAGCGCTGAGTAAGCCCTGTTATCGTACTGCCAAAACGGGGAAAGTATTAATGGCCTTCCCCGTTTTGGTCAATCAATTAGAGAGGTTTAAGCTTGTTTGACCGTTATGATGCCGGTGAGCAGGCCATACTGGTACACATCTGGTTCTCGCAAGACAAAGAGACAGAAGACCTGCAGGAATTCGAAACGCTGGTCTCTTCCTCAGGCGTCGAAGCGCTGCGCGTGATAACCGGTAGCCGCAAAGCGCCACATCCCAAATATTTTGTCGGTGAAGGTAAAGCTGTCGAGATCGCTGAAGCGGTGAAAGCCACCGGCGCTTCAGTCGTCATCTTTGACCATGCCTTGTCGCCGGCTCAGGAACGCAACCTTGAGCGTCTGTGCGAATGTCGTGTGATTGACCGTACCGGTCTGATCCTGGATATCTTCGCCCAGCGCGCCCGCACTCACGAAGGTAAATTGCAGGTAGAGCTGGCCCAGCTTCGCCATCTCGCCACGCGCCTGGTGCGCGGCTGGACCCACCTTGAACGTCAGAAAGGAGGCATCGGCCTGCGTGGACCGGGTGAAACCCAGCTGGAAACCGACCGTCGGTTGCTGCGTAATCGCATCAGCCAGATTTTGTCGCGTCTGGAGCGCGTGGAAAAACAGCGCGATCAGGGGCGACAGGCGCGTGCGAAGGCGGATATCCCCACGGTATCGCTGGTGGGCTACACCAACGCCGGCAAATCAACGCTGTTCAACAGCGTGACCTCCGCCGACGTCTATGCCGCCGATCAGCTGTTCGCCACCCTGGACCCGACGCTGCGCCGCATCGACGTTTCCGACGTCGGCGAAGTCGTGCTGGCCGATACCGTCGGCTTTATCCGTCATCTGCCGCACGACCTGGTAGCCGCTTTTAAAGCGACCCTACAGGAAACGCGTCAGGCGGCGCTGCTGCTGCATATCATCGATGCCGCCGATGTGCGCATGGATGAAAACATCGAGGCGGTGGAAACCGTTCTCGAAGAGATCGAAGCCGACGAAATTCCGATGCTGCAGGTGATGAATAAGATCGACATGCTTGACGGCTTTGAGCCGCGCATCGATCGCAACGATGAAAATCAACCGGTGCGCGTCTGGCTCTCAGCCCAAAGCGGTGCGGGTCTGCCGCTGCTGTTCCAGGCGCTGACCGAACGGCTTTCCGGCGAAATTGCGCAGTACGAGCTGCGTCTGCCGCCGGAGGCGGGACGCCTGCGCAGCCGATTTTATCAGCTGCAGGCCATTGAAAAAGAATGGAATGAAGAAGATGGCAGCGTAGGATTGATGATTCGCCTGCCGATTGTTGACTGGCGCCGCCTGTGCAAACAGGAGCCGACGCTGGTGGATTATATTGTTTGACTGATGTTGCCTGAAACGCGTATCCCGGCCTGGGATAACACCGCACATACAATAAATGGAGTATAAACATGGCGTGGAATCAGCCCGGTAATAACGGACAAGACCGCGACCCGTGGGGAAGCAGCAATAATCAAGGCGGCAACTCTGGGGGAAACAAGGGAGGACGCGATCAGGGGCCTCCCGATCTCGATGATATCTTCCGTAAGCTGAGTAAAAAACTTGGCGGTCTGGGCGGTGGCGGCAAGGGCGGCGATAATTCACGCGGCTCAGGCAACGGCGGCAAGCTAGTAGGTATCGTGGCCGTCGCGGCCGTGGTTATCTGGGCGGCGAGCGGCTTTTACACCATTAAAGAGGCCGAGCGCGGCGTCGTAACGCGTTTTGGTCAGTTCAGCCATCTGGTTGAGCCGGGCCTGAACTGGAAACCGACCTTTATCGATCAGGTGCAGGCGGTTAACGTCGAGGCGGTGCGCGAACTGGCCGCGTCCGGCGTGATGCTGACCTCTGACGAAAATGTCGTGCGCGTCGAGATGAACGTGCAGTACCGCGTTACCGACCCGGAACGCTATCTGTTTGCGGTTACCAGCGCGGACGACAGCCTGCGTCAGGCGACAGACAGCGCGCTGCGCGGCGTGATTGGCCGCTCCAGCATGGATCGCATTCTTACCGAAGGCCGTACCGTGGTGCGTAGCGAAACGCAGCGCGAAATCGACGAAACCATTCGGCCCTACAACATGGGCATCACCGTGCTGGACGTCAACTTCCAGGCGGCGCGTCCGCCGGAAGAGGTAAAGGCGGCGTTTGACGACGCGATTGCCGCGCGTGAAAACCGCGAGCAATACGTCCGTGAGGCGGAAGCCTACGCCAATGAAGTGCAGCCGCGCGCTAACGGCCAGGCACAGCGTATTCTGGAAGAGGCGCGGGCCTATAAAGCGCGCACCGTGCTGGAAGCGCAGGGTGAAGTGGCGCGTTTCGCGAAAATCCTGCCGGAATATAAAGCCGCGCCGGAAATCACTAAAGAGCGTCTCTATATCGAAACGATGGAGCGCGTGCTGAGCCATACCCGTAAAGTGTTGGTCAGCAACAGCAACAACAATCTGATGGTGCTGCCGCTGGATCAGCTGATGCGCGGTCAGGGTTCTTCCAGCTCAACCCGTAGCAGCCAGGAGAGCAGCAGCCTGATGCGCCTGCCGTCGACCTCTGGCAGCAACGATCGCGCCAGCAGCGGTTCGTCGTTCAGCCCGGACGACATTATGGATCAGCGTCGTGCCAACGCACTGCGCAACGACACCCAGCGCGAAGGGAGAGAGTAAACGATGCGTAAGCCATTAATCGTATTAATTATTGTTGTACTGGTGGTGCTGTACGCGTCATTGTTCGTGGTTCAGGAAGGCCAGCGCGGCATCGTGCTGCGTTTCGGCAAAGTTCTGCGTGACGATGAGAACAAGCCGCTGGTGTTTGCGCCGGGCCTGCACTTTAAAATTCCGTTCCTGGAATCCGTTAAAACGCTGGACGCCCGTATTCAGACCATGGATAACCAGGCCGATCGCTTTGTGACCAAAGAGAAAAAGGATCTGATCGTCGATTCTTATATCAAATGGCGCATCAGCGATTTCAGCCGTTACTATCTGGCTACCGGCGGCGGCGATGTTTCACAGGCGGAAGTGCTGCTGAAACGCAAGTTTAGCGACCGTTTGCGTTCTGAAATGGGCCGCCTCGACGTGAAAGATATCGTCACTGATTCACGCGGCCGCCTGACGACCGACGTGCGCGACGCGCTCAATACCGGCAGCGCCGGACGCGATGACGAAGTCCAGACGCCAGCGGCGGACGATGCGATTGCGCATGCTGCGGCACGCGTCGCGCGTGAAACCAAGACCGATGAACCGTCGATCAATCCGAACAGTATGGCGGCGCTGGGCATCGAAGTGGTGGATGTGCGCATCAAGCAGATTAATCTGCCGACCGAGGTTTCCGACGCTATCTACAACCGTATGCGCGCCGAACGTGAAGCGGTAGCGCGTAGTCAGCGTTCGCAAGGTCAGGAAGAAGCGGAAAAACTGCGCGCTCAGGCAGATTATCAGGTAACTCGCACGCTGGCGGAAGCACAGCGTCAGGGGCTGATCACCCGTGGTGAAGGCGATGCCGAAGCGGCGAAGCTGTTTGCCGACGCGTTCAGCCAGGATCCGGGCTTCTACGCCTTTATCCGCAGCCTGCGCGCCTATGAGAAAAGCTTCAGCGATAACCAGGACGTGATGGTGCTGAGCCCGGACAGCGATTTCTTCCGCTACATGAAATCGCCTTCCGCCTCCCCGGCACGTTAATCCTGCTAAAAAAGCCGACCTTGCGTCGGCTTTTTTATCCTGCTGTCATGTCGTAACAGAGCGCCCGCTCTGCTTAAGTACCATTTGTCCTTACGCTGTAAAAATCGTTTTCTATCGTTTCCTTACACAGAGGCTGGTATGCAAATCAACAATCTTCCTTTCGGCACTACGGACTGGCATAAAATCGTATCGGAAAAGCATTTGGGCGAGCGGGGATACGCGCTGTGGCGTACCCAACGCTTTAACGATATTCGCGTCAGGATCGTCGAATATTCCGCTGGTTATCTGGCCGATCACTGGTGCGATAAAGGGCATATTCTTTACTGCCTCGAAGGGGAGCTGCATACCGAGCTGGAAGATGGCCGCACCTTTATTTTAACGCCGGGCATGAGCTATCAGGTGGCGGACAACGCCGAAGCGCATCGCTCCTCTTCGCCCGGCGGCGCGAAGCTGTTTATCGTCGATTAAGGACTGCTGTCAGCGGCGTGATATATTCCGTCACGCTTTTTCCCGTCGCTTCCTTCAGCCTCATATTTACGGATTATCCGCCAGTGTGCATAATCGCCAGCTTCTTCGCGTTGATTATCGAGAAATAATGAAAACAACCATATGGATGGCGCTGGCGTTGGTATTGGTATTGGAAGGGCTGGGACCGATGCTGTGGCCGCGTCTCTGGCGTCGCATGATCCTCACCATGGCCCAGCTGCCGGATCGTCTGCTGCACCGTTTTGGCGGCGGGTTAGTGGTGGCTGGCGCGGTGATTTACTATATGTTGAGTGTGCACGGCGGCAGTTAATCCTATATCCAGGCGCAGCGCAAACAGGCGCTAAAACGGCAACCTGACGCAGGCCAAATCTCGATCAAAAAACTGCGCAATCGTATGCTAAAAGTGCTGAAAGTGGAAAATCATGGTGGTAGAATCCATTTTTAAGCAATCGGTGGTTTCAAGAAAATGGGTAAGAACGTTGTCGTACTGGGCACCCAATGGGGTGACGAAGGCAAAGGTAAGATTGTTGACCTTCTGACAGAGCGCGCTAAATACGTTGTGCGCTATCAAGGCGGCCACAATGCGGGTCATACGCTTGTCATCAACGGTGAAAAAACCGTTCTCCACTTAATTCCCTCTGGCATTCTGCGTGAAAACGTCACCAGCATCATCGGTAACGGCGTTGTGCTGTCTCCGGCTGCGCTGATGAAAGAGATGAAAGGTCTGGAAGAGCGTGGCGTCCCGGTACGTGAACGTCTGTTACTCTCTGAAGCCTGCCCGCTGATCTTGCAATATCACGTTGCGATGGATCTGGCGCGCGAGAAAGCGCGCGGCGCGAAGGCGATCGGCACCACCGGTCGCGGCATCGGCCCGGCTTACGAAGATAAAGTGGCCCGTCGCGGCCTGCGCGTGGGCGATCTTTTCAATAAAGAGACCTTCGCCGCCAAGCTGAAAGAGATCGTTGATTTTTACAACTTTCAGCTGGTGCATTACTACAAAGAAGAGGCGGTAGATTACGACACCGTACTGAAAGATGTCATGGATATCGCCGATATCCTGACCAGCATGGTAGTAGACGTGTCCGACCTGCTGGACAACGCGCGTAAGCGCGGCGATCTGATCATGTTCGAAGGCGCGCAGGGCACGCTGCTGGATATCGATCACGGCACCTATCCGTATGTGACCTCTTCCAACACCACCGCAGGCGGCGTGGCGACAGGATCCGGCATCGGTCCGCGCTATGTGGATTACGTGCTGGGCATTATCAAAGCGTACTCCACCCGCGTCGGCGCAGGTCCTTTCCCAACAGAACTGTTTGATGACGTTGGCGAATTCCTGTGTGAAAAAGGCAACGAGTTCGGCGCCACCACCGGCCGCCGTCGTCGCACCGGCTGGCTGGACGTGGTTGCGGTGCGCCGCGCGGTGCAGATTAACTCCCTGTCCGGCTTCTGCATGACGAAGCTGGACGTGCTGGATGGCCTGAAAGAGGTTAAAATCTGCGTGGGCTACCGTATGCCGGATGGCCGCGAAGTTACCACTACGCCGCTGGCCGCGGAAGGGTGGGAAGGCATCGAACCGATTTATGAAACCCTGCCAGGCTGGAGCGAAAGCACCTTTGGCGCGAAATCGGTTGACGCTCTGCCGCAGGCAGCGCGCGATTATATTAAGCGTGTTGAAGAACTGACGGGCGTGCCGGTTGATATTATCTCTACCGGCCCGGATCGCAGCGAAACCATGATCCTGCGTCATCCGTTTGACGCCTGATTGCGCGAAAGGCCGGACAGTGTCCGGCCTTTATCTTCTGTGTTACAGCAGGCGCTCCGCTCTTTATTCCCGCCCACTTTGCTTATCGCTTTTCCTGAAATCCGGCTTGCTTAAAAAAATGCCCTCAATTTAATGGGCTGGTTTATCATCATTAGATAATAATTATCCTAAGCGGATGAAATTCACCGGAAATTCACCGAGGTTATTGTGCAGTTGACGAGTTTTACCGATTTCGGCCTACGCGCCCTGATTTATATGGCGGCATTACCGGCCGGCCAGATGACGAACATCACCCGGGTTACTGACACCTACGGCGTGTCGCGCAATCATATGGTTAAAATTATTAACCAGCTGAGCCGTCTGGGCTATGTCGCCGCCGTACGGGGTAAAAACGGCGGCATTCGTTTGGGTAAACCCGCCTCGGAAATTGTTGTCGGACAGGTTGTACGTGAAATGGAGCCGCTGCAGCTGGTGAATTGTGATATCTGCGCTATTACGCCCGCCTGCCGTTTGCGACAGGCGCTGAACGCGGCGACGGAACAGTTCCTGCGGGAGCTGGATAATTATACGTTGGCCGACCTGGTGAGGGATAACCATCCGCTTTATAAAATTTTGCTGCCGGCGCCTGAGGCTTCAACGCTGGCCGGCTGCTGACAACGGAGGAACCGCTATGTCAAAAGACCCTTTTCAGGAAAGAGAAGCTGAAAAATACGAAAACCCGATTCCCAGTCGCGAGTTTATTCTCGCGCATTTAGAAAAACGTGAAAAACCGGCCAGCCGCG